>JALWRY010000031.1 GCA_027080445.1 Thiohalobacter sp.
CGACACTGCTCGGCGTCCTGGCCCTCACCAGTGCAGGACTGCTATACGCGTACGGACTATGAGCCTGATCAACCAGATGTTACGTGATCTCGATGCGCGCCGCGGCCCGGCAAGCCGGGTCGAAACTGACGCGCTCCAGGGCATGGGGCTGGCCGCCAGCCACCCGGCCGACCGTCGCTCGCTGGTACAACGTATTGGCTGGGGACTGGGCCTGATACTGACCCTGATCTTCGTACAACAGATCTACCGCGTCTGGTCAGACAGGCATATCGACCGGGCCAGCATTGTGCTTGCCGGGGACAAATCAGCACCAGGCCACAGGCAAGTCCCGGTTGAAGTCCCTTCTTCCACCTTGCCTGTAAAAACCCTTCAACCGGCGCCTGTCCGGAAACTCCGGCTTTCCGATAAGGCGTCACACCCCTCCAAAACGTCATCCCGGCACAAGCCGGGATCCACGGCATCGCAAAAGCCGGATCCCGGCCTGCGCCGGGATGACGTTTCCGAAGGCCAGTATCATGCATCGAACGTCCGGCCAGAAAAACCGCCACGCGTCATCAAAAAAACCCTGACGCCTGCCCAAAGTGCACAACGCCGATTCAAACGCGCACAAAACCTGATCGGCCGCGGGCAATTTCGTGACGCATCCAGAGACCTGAGGGCCGCACTTGAACTGAACCCGGAATTCGACGACGCACGCTTGCAGCTCGCCGCACTGTACCTTCGTAAGGGCCGTAAAGAACGTGCGCAACGGCTGCTTGAAGACGGCTACCGGATTCACCCGGAGGCCCACCGGATCGCCCTGGCCTATATCCACCTGTTGGCCGAACAGGGTCAATATCAGCAGGCACTGGAATTACTGCAACCTAAACTGCGGCCGCGTTCCACCAGCGCAACTGATCTTGCCCTTGCAGCCGGTCTGAATTACCGCCTGCAAAAATTTACCATTGCAGCCACCCTGTATCGCAAGGCGCTGGCGCGTCAGCCTGATCAGCCTGTCTGGTGGATGGGCCTTGGTACTTCTCTGGAACACAGCCGGCAAACAACCGGAGCGCTTGAGGCCTATCGTCAGGCCAATACTCCGGCACTTGACCCCGCATTGAAACATTTCGTTACCGGGCGCATTACCGCCCTGACAGGACACACGGACTAGGACCATGGCAGCAATCCAGCCTACACGACGTATTCGTATCGGTGATTTACTGGTTGAACAGAAAATCATTTCCGAAGCTCAACTCACCGAGGCACTTCAGGAACAGAAAAAAAGCGGGCGTAAACTCGGCCGCGTGCTGATCGAAAACGGCTATATCGGTGAAGACCAGCTGTTACGCCTGTTGTCCGAACAACTCCGCATTCCCTACGTCGACCTGTCGCGTTTTGAGCTCGACCCGAAGCTGGTCACACGCCTGCCGGAAACCCATGCCCGACGTTACCGGGCGCTGGTCCTCAAGGATACAGGCTCGGGCCTGCTGGTTGGTATGGGTGATCCTACAGACATCTTTGCCTATGACGAACTGGTTCGTCTGCTGAAAACCGACGTACTCATTGCCTGCGTCAAGGAAAGCGACCTGCTGCACAATATCGACCGCATGTACCAGCATGCCGACCAGTTGCGCAACCTGGCCAATGAAGTCGGCCAGGAAATGACCGATCATGCTTTTGACCTGCGCACCCTGTCGAAATCCGGTAACCAAAGCGATGCGCCCGTCGTTCGCCTGATACAAACCGTGTTCGAGGATGCCGTACGCGCCAACGCCTCGGATATTCATATTGAACCCGACGAGGATGTCCTGCGCATTCGCCGCCGTATCGACGGGGTTCTGCACGAACAGACCATGGACGATACCCGTATTGCTTCAGCCGTGGTTTCCCGGCTGAAACTGATGGCTGAAGCGGATATCTCGGAAAAACGACTGCCACAGGACGGACGTTTTACCCTGCGCGTTCTCGACAAGCACATCGATGTCCGCCTCGCCACCATACCGACCCAGACCGGCGAAGCCGTGGTTATGCGCCTGCTCGATCACGGTTCGGCCATTCGCAAGCTCGACCAGCTCGGCATGCCGGATGACATTCTCCAGCGTTTCCGTACACACGTTCACCGTCCGCACGGCCTGGTGCTGGTCACCGGCCCGACCGGCAGCGGAAAAACCACCACGCTGTATGCCGCGTTAACGGAACTCAACAAACCGCAAAAGAAAATCATCACTGTGGAAGACCCGGTGGAATACCAGCTTCCGCGTATCAACCAGGTGCAGGTGAATCACAAAATCGATCTTGGCTTCGCCCGTGTCCTGCGTAC
>JALWRY010000032.1 GCA_027080445.1 Thiohalobacter sp.
ACAGACTGGAGCTGGACTGGGTCGGCAACCGGATGGGTGAAAACCGCGTCATCCAGAATGTTGAACCGGACAATGCCAAAACCGCCCTGGTCGGCCACCTCAACCTGATTCACCCCAACCGTATCCAGGTACTCGGCGCGACGGAAATCCTCTACCTCGAACAACTCCCGGAAAATTCACGCCGCGACCTCATCGACCAGCTGTTCGGCGGCAATACCGACCTGGTCATTATCGGCAACGGGCAACCGGTCCCGGACGATATCAAGCAACGCGCCGAGGCCAGCTCGACACCGCTCATCACTTCGCCCCAACCCACCGCGCAACTGGTCAATCACCTGCAGTATTTCCTCACCAACCTGTTCGCGGAAAAAATCACCCTGCACGGGGTCTTCATGGAAGTCTTCAGCCTGGGCATGCTGATCACCGGCGACCCCAGCGTGGGCAAGAGCGAACTGGCGCTGGAACTGGTCGCGCGCGGACACCGGCTGGTGGCCGACGATGCCCCCGAGTTCGCCCGCACCTCGCCGGACACGCTCAACGGACGATGCCCCGAAGTGCTGCGCGATTTCCTCGAAGTCCGCGGCATCGGCATCCTCAACGTGCGCGCCATGTTCGGCGACAGCGCCATCAAGCAAAGCCGTAACCTGCGCCTGGTGCTGCGCCTGGTGCCCATGACCGAAGAACAGATGCACAACATTGACCGCCTGCACGGGGCGCGCGCCACACAGACCATTCTCGGTGTGGACATTCCTGAAATCACCCTGCCGGTTGCCCCGGGCCGAAACCTCGCGGTACTGGCCGAAGCCGCCGCCCGCAACCACACCCTGCTGCTGAAGGGATTCGACTCAGCGAAGCTATTTATGGAACGTCAGGCACGTTTCATGGAAAATAGCCATTCGTGAAACTGATCATCGTCAGCGGACTTTCCGGCTCGGGGAAGAGTGTGGCCCTGCATACACTCGAGGACCTGGGTTATTACTGTATCGACAACCTGCCCGCCGGGTTGCTGAGCGCGCTCGCGCTGGAATTACGGCTCGCCGCCAAACCGGTGGAAAATATTGCCATCGGCATCGATGCGCGCAACCTCCCGCAGTCGCTGCAACAGTTCAATGAAATCCTCGACCAGCTCAAGGCGCAGGGCATCAGCAATGAAATCCTGTTCATTACCTGCGATCAGGCTACACTGATCAAACGCTTCAGCGAAACCCGTCGCCGCCACCCGCTGAGCAATGAAAATGTCTCGCTGGCCGAGGCCGTGGACCTGGAACGCCAGTTGCTTGAGCCGATTGCGCGACGCGCCGACCTGTTCATCGACACCAGCCAGACAACCATCCACCAGCTGCGCGACCTGGTGCACCAGCGCGTCGAACGCCGCGAGGAAAGCCGCCTGTCACTGATGTTTCAGTCCTTCGGTTTCAAACACGGTATCCCCAGCGATGCAGACTTCGTCTTCGATGTACGCTGCCTGCCCAACCCGCACTGGCAACCCGAATTGCGCGCCCTCACCGGGCGCGACGAAGCGGTTGTCCAGTACCTCGACAGTGAGACACAGGTTACCGCCATGCTGGAAAACCTGAGCGGTTTCCTCGATACCTGGATTCCCGCTTTCGAGGCGGACAACCGCAGCTACCTGACGGTCGCCATCGGTTGCACCGGGGGACAGCACCGTTCCGTCTACCTGGCCGAAAAGCTGGCAAGGCACTTTGAAGGCCGGTATCCCAACGTCACCACCCGCCACCGGGAGCTCCCGTGAACGTCGGCATACTGCTCATTACCCACGGCAACATTGGCGCCGTCCTGTTACAAAACGCCATCGAGGTGCTCGGGGTTTGCCCGCTGCAGACCACCACACTGTCCGCACCGGCAGACTGCGATCCCGACCGGGTACTGAAAGAAGCCGGCGAAGCGGCCAATCGGCTCGATACCGGCGACGGCGTACTGGTACTGACCGACCTGTACGGCTCGACGCCCAGCAACATCGCCTGCCGCCTGCACAAACAACATACCGTGCGCGTCGTATCCGGTGTTAACCTGCCCATGCTGATACGGGTACTCAACTATCCCGGCATGAGCCTCGATGAACTCACCCACAAGGCGGTCACCGGTGGCCGTGATGGTGTTCTGACCTGCAACGTCGAAGGGCCGTACCATGCTGGATAAAACCGTCACCATCGTCAACAAACTCGGCCTGCATGCGCGTGCGGCGGCCAAGTTCGTCACCCTGGCGTCCTCGTTCTCCAGCGACATAAAACTCGGCCGTAACGGCCAGGAAGTCAACGGCAAGAGTATCATGGG
>JALWRY010000033.1 GCA_027080445.1 Thiohalobacter sp.
GGCAGAGAAAGGCGGCCCACATTGCGAACAGCCTCCAACGACTCATGACGATGACGGCCTCAACCCTTTCTCCTGGCTCCCTGCGAATATCCTATCCTCAGCGAGCTGTTTCAAGCATAGGATGACGGGGAGTTGGCATCTACAACCACCCATCTGTGCGATACACTACACAGATGTCTGACACCACCCCCTGCGCCGGCCTGCTCTGCACGCACCCTGCCTTACAGGCGCGGGCGGAAACCCTCTGCCACCACTATGCACTGGCGCGCATCCAGCGCGCACCGGAGCAGGGTTATTTTCTCCAGCTGGTGAACGAAGGGCTTGCCCTGCATAACGTAGGAAGCAAGGATATGAGTCCTGTGCGCGTAGACTTTGTCGGCGGCGCACTGGGACACCGCCTGCGCTTTGGCGGGGGACGCGGTCAACCGCTGGCGCGCGCCGTCGGCATCAAGCCGGGGTTCAATCCCGTGGTCTGGGACGCTACTGCCGGTCTTGGGCGCGATGCCTTTGTGCTGGCCAGTATCGGTTGCCCGGTCACACTCTGCGAACGCTCGCCGGTGCTTGCCGCGTTACTGGATGACGGCCTGCAGCGCGCCCGGCTCAATCGCGAAATCGGCGACTGGGTGGAATCACGCATGACGCTCCGCTTCGGCGACTCGGCCCGGCAACTCACGACACTGACTGCGGCACAGGCGCCTGACACGATCTACCTCGACCCGATGTACCCGGCAGGCAAATCCAGTGTGCTGGTAAAAAAAGAAATCCGCGCCGTACAGCAACTGGTTGGTGAAGACCGGGATTCGCAGGTATTGTTCGAGACGGCGCTGCAAGTCGCCACCCGGCGTGTCGTGGTGAAACGTCCGCAACGCGCCGGCCCCTTGCACGACCGTATACCGACTACCTCGATCGAAAGCAAAAAAACGCGCTACGATATCTACGTGACCCTGTTAAAGGCAACGCCATGTTGACAACACGCTTCTGGGAAAACAAACCCCTCGATGCAATGAGTACGGAAGAATGGGAAGCCCTGTGCGATGGCTGCGGTCGCTGCTGCCTGTTGAAAATCGAGGACATCGACACAGGCGAGACCTGGTACACCAACGTGGTGTGCCAGTACCACGATGATAAAAACTGCTGTTGCACCCGTTACAAAGACCGCTCACTGCTGGTGCCGGATTGTATCAAGGTCACACCCGAGGTCGCTCGCACCGAAAAGTGGCTGCCGGACACCTGCGCCTACCGCCTGCTTGCGGAAGGCAAACCGCTGTTTGACTGGCACCCGTTGATCAGCGGCGACCCGGACAGCGTGCGCGAGGCCGGCATCACCATCACCGGCAAGGTTGTATCAGAAGAATACGTCCACCCGGACGAACTCGACGAACACCTGGTCAACTGGTTCGATACGTGAGCCGCGGCCTGCTGGCACTGCTGGTCGCGCAATTCCTCTCGGCATTCGCCGACAACGCCATTCTGTTCGCCCTGGTTGCGATGGTGCTGCAGACCGCACACCTCGCCGACTGGTATGTCCCGGCCTTGCAGGCCTCCTTCCTGCTGGCCTTCGTCCTGCTCGCACCCTGGGTGGGCCCGCTGGCAGACCGCTACCCGAAACCGCAAATCCTGATCGCCGGCAACCTGGTCAAACTGGCCGGCGCCTTACTGCTGTTGACCGGGCTGGAACCCCTGCTGGCCTATGCACTGGTTGGCCTGGGTGCCGCGGTATACAGCCCGGCCAAGTACGGCATCCTGCCGGAACTGGTCGAGACCGATCGGCTGGTACGCGCCAATGCCTGGATCGAAGCCACCACCATTGCCGCCATTCTGCTGGGCACCGTCGCCGGCGCCGCTGTCGCCGACCGTTCAGTGGAACTGGCGCTGGGCCTGATCGCCGGCCTGTATGGCCTGTCACTGGCGGCGACATTCCTGATCCCGCCGCTGGCCGCCAGCGGCGCCACCCTGCAACACGCCCTGTCCGAATTCGTCAGCATGAACCGGGTACTCTGGCAAATGCCACGCGCCCGTTTCGCCCTGCTTGGCGGCAGCCTGTTCTGGGGCAGCGCCGCGCTATTGCGTGTCGCACTGGTGGCCTGGGCGCCACTGGTGCTGGTCACGCGTTCCGCCAGCGATATCGCCGACCTGACCCTGTTCCTGGCCATCGGCGTTATTCTGGGTTCCGCCATCGCCCCACGCCTGATCCCGTTACAACACCTGCCGCGCGCCCGTTACGTGGCAATGCTGATGGGCCTGCTCATCATAGCGTTCAGCCTTGTCGACAGCGTGTGGCCGGCG
>JALWRY010000034.1 GCA_027080445.1 Thiohalobacter sp.
CCCGCAACCTGGCCTTGGCACAGCGTCTCGAATACTGTATAAATATACAGCTATCGAAATACCGCGAGAAACTGGCCGTGCTTGCCCGCGCACTGGAAACCGTTAGCCCGCTGGCAACCCTGCAACGCGGCTACTCGATCACCCTCGCCGGCAAAAACGGTGCGATCGTCACCGACAGCCGCCAGCTAAAGCCCGGCGATGCACTGGAAACCCGGCTGGCCAGCGGCCGCATTATCAGTACGGTAACCGAAACGGAGCCACCATCATGAAGGCAAACTGCACAAGATCCCTGTTCGGCCTGCTGGTCGGCGGCCTGCTGTACCTGTCGCCGGCCCTGGCGCTGCAACTTCCCGAAAATCATGCGGTACCCGGCGGCATTGCGGTCATCAAACTGGCCGGCGGCAACCGCGCACCTCGGGCCTTCTTCAAACACAAACCGGTCATGGTGATCAGTGATGACAAGGGCATATTCGCCGCGCTGGTCGGGCTGCCGCTGACCACGAAACCTGGCCAACAGACCCTCGAAGTCCGCGATGCCTCGGGCAAGACCCGGCAAGTCACGTTTACTGTTACCCACCGCGACTACCAGCGCCAGTACATCACCTTGAAAAACAAGCGCATGGTCAACCCGGAAAAACGCGACATGGTGCGTATCGGCAAGGAACAGAAGCGTATCCGCAAGGCGCTGGCAAACTGGTCGCCAACCCTGCCGGAAACCCTGCAACTGGATTTGCCGGTCAAGGGCCCGGTAAGCAGCACCTTCGGGTTACGGCGGTTTTTTAACAAGCAGCCACGTAAACCACACAGCGGTCTCGACCTCGCCGCTGCAGAAGGCACCCCTGTCAAGGCGCCGTCAGGCGGCCGCATTATCGATACCGGGAAATTCTTTTTTAACGGCAATACCGTCTTTATCGATCACGGGGAAGGACTGGTCACCATGTACTGCCACCTGTCGCGTATTGATGTTAAACCCGGCCAACGGGTGAAGCGCGGGGCGATTATCGGCGCCGTCGGGAAAACCGGACGCGTCACCGGCCCACACTTGCACTGGAGCGTAAGCCTGAACGATGCACGCATTGACCCCGTCTTCCTGCTCCGGGAACCACTGCCGGAACAGCCCGCGCACTGAACGGTGATGGAACGCGATATCCGCCAGACGCTGTCGATCAACCTGCGCCTGTTTCGCCTGCTCAAGGGCTGGAGCCAGGAACAACTGGCAGAACACAGCGGCCTGCACCGCACCTACGTGGGCGCCGTGGAGCGCCGTGAAATCAGCATTGGTGTCGATAACCTGCAACGGCTGGCCGCCGCACTGGGCACCTCCCCCACAGCGCTACTGGACCCGCGATGTCGCGATCTGCCGGACAACATCGGTGAAGCCATACCACGCTACATCCCCGACCACGACACGTCCGACATCCTGTCACCGACACCCAGGAGACAGAATGTGGTCGATATGCAGCAATATGCCATATTTCGTCTGTGGACGATGTTACGTCACTCCCGTGTAATGACATCCCATGAAAGCCAATGCAAGGAAGCGGCTGGCCCAACGGGTACGACTGATGCGCACCCGGCGCGGCTGGTCACAGGAAGTTCTCGCCGAACTCAGCGGCCTCAACCGCAGTTATATCGGCGCCGTCGAGCGCGCCGAGCATAATATCGGTCTGGACAACATCGAACGCATCGCTACGGCGCTGGAAACGGGATTGCCTGAATTACTGGATGGTTCGGCGCAACCAGCCACCATACCAGCTCCCGCCGAAAAGATTACCCGACCGGCACAGCAGGCCGTCGTCGTACACCGCAAGATTTTTCTCGAACTGCTCAGACAATGTGGTGAAACCCACCGCGACCTTGTGTTGATCTACCTTGAGCGCTGCGGAGTGACGGTCAGAGACTAGGCCCGGCTGACGGGGTCACCGTATTCATGTCGCCCACGCCGGAGAAACTTGTAAAGGCGCACCATGTGTATCATTTTTTCGATCGCCGGGGGATCGATGCGGGGTAAAGCGAGGCCCACACGGATCGGCACCCCCGAAGCACCCGGTTCACCGATTTCAATGAAGTTTCGCAAACTGTCCGGCGCCCGGGGGCTTTCCTGCGCAAGCCGGTTCAACTCGGCCTGCAACGTCGCACACGTGCAATGCCAGACAACCTCACGTCCTTCAAAAGGGCCGGTAAAACGCAGCTCGGCACAGTCGTTCGTCTGTTCGATCACCAGCCAGGGTAAGCCCGACCTGTCCAGGCAGGCTGAAAAACGCTGGACATCACCACTCAGGGCA
>JALWRY010000035.1 GCA_027080445.1 Thiohalobacter sp.
GCGCCGGGCAGGGGGACAGGCTTACTGCGGCCCAGCCAGCGCGACAGGGCCGGCGCGGGCGGAAAAACATCGTCGGCATAGCCGCTGAAATCCGCGGCCAGACCGGGAACCAGCAGGCAGACCGATCGCGTCAGCTGAGGTTACTCACAATAGCTTCGCGCACCGGCCCGAGTTTGGCGTCGACCGTGATCACGCCCTCGGTACACTGGCTGATGGCCGTATCCGGGTCTTTCAGTCCGTGGCCTGTCAGGGTACACACAATCGTACTGCCTTCGGGAATCTTGCCGCTCCTGATATCGCGCATGGCCCCGGCCAGCGAGGTCGCAGAGGCCGGTTCGCAGAAAACCCCTTCCTTCTCGGTCAGCAGTTTCTGCGCCGCCAGGATCTCTTCATCGGTACACTCGTCGAACCAGCCTTGCGATTCCTTGTTCACCTTCCAGGCCTTGTCCCAGGACTGCGGGTGGCCGATGCGGATGGCTGTTGCCACGGTATCGGGGTTATCGACCATGGCGCCGCGCATAAACGGCGCCGAACCGGCCGCCTGGTAACCCAGCATCTTCGGGCGGCTGTTAACGATGCCGTGTTCGAAGTATTCGCTGTAGCCCATCCAGTGCGCCGTGATGTTGCCGGCATTGCCGACCGGCAGACAATGGAAATCCGGGGCGCGTTCGAGTTCTTCCACGATTTCGAAGGCCGCCGTTTTCTGCCCCTGCAACCGGAACGGGTTGATGGAGTTCACGATCGTGACCGGTGTATTCTCACCGACCTCCTTGACCAGTTGCATCCCCTCGTCGAAGTTGCCGCGAATCTGTAACACCACCGCACCGTGGATCATCGCCTGCGCCAGCTTGCCCAGTGCAATCTTGCCTTCCGGGATCAGCACAAACGCCGTGATGCCGGCGCGCGCGGCATAGGCCGCCGCCGACGCCGAGGTGTTACCCGTCGAGGCGCAGATCACCGCCTTGCTGCCCGCTTCGACCGCCTTGGTCACGGCCATGGTCATGCCGCGGTCCTTGAACGAACCGGTCGGGTTCAGGCCTTCGTACTTGACGTAGATATCCACATCCTTACCCAGCTCGCGCGGGATGTTACTCAAGCGGATCAGCGGCGTATTGCCTTCACCCAGACTGATCAGACGCGTGTCATCGTGGATGGGCAAACGGTCCCGGTACTTGTTGATCAAACCGGTATAGCGTGGACGAAATGGCATGTTGGTTACCTGTATAAAAAATGAATTCAATTAATCCGTCATTGCGAAAACGGCTCCGTCATTGCGAGCGTAGCGCGGCAATCTCTTTGGGCTGGTGCCAGACTGCGGGAGATTGCTTCGCTACGCTCGCAATGACGGAGCCCGTGCGCGCCATGTGACGGAGGAATGTGTCAGTCATACGTTCCTGTACACCTACTCGCTACCCAGATGCTCGACACGAATGCGCGTCACTTCACCGCCGATCGCATCCAGCGCCTCAATTTCCGCGATAGCGGCATTCATCTGCTTCTCACGCACACGGCGGGTGAGCAGGATTACGGCGACTTTTTCCTCGCCTTCCGGCGGTTCCTTCTGGATCACCGCCTCGATGCTGATACCGCTGACACCAAGAATGCGCGTGACATCCGACAGTACACCCGGGCGATCAGCCGCGCACAGGCGCAGATAATACGCCGTTTCGACGTCTTCCATCGGAAGAATCGGCAAATCAGACAGCGCATCCGGCTGGAAGGCCAGGTGCGGAACGCGGTTTTCCGGGTCAGCCGTCAGCGTACGGGTCACATCAACCAGATCAGCCACCACTGCTGAGGCCGTAGGTTCAGCACCGGCGCCGGCACCATAGTACAGCGTCGGGCCGACGGCATCGGCCTGGACCAGCACGGCATTCATTACGCCATCGACATTGGCGATCAGGCGTTTCTCCGGGATCAGGGTGGGATGCACGCGCAACTCAACGCCCGCTGCCGTCCGGCGCGTCACACCAAGGTGCTTGATGCGGTAGCCCAGTTGTTCGGCAAATGCCACATCGTCGCGGGTAATCCGGCTGATGCCCTCGGTATACACCTTGTCAAACTGCAGCGGGATACCAAACGCCAGTGAGCCAAGAATACACAGCTTGTGCGCCGCGTCGATGCCTTCCACATCAAAAGTAGGATCCGCCTCGGCGTAACCCAGCGCCTGCGCTTCGGCCAGCACATCGGCAAAGTCGCGGCCCTTGTCGCGCATTTCCGTAAGAATAAAATTACCGGTCCCGTTGATAATGCCCGCAATCCACTCGATACGGTTGG
>JALWRY010000036.1 GCA_027080445.1 Thiohalobacter sp.
ACATCAGTTTGCCGACGCTCTGGGCTTCCGCGTCGGCAGGAAAAATGTCCTCAGCGGGTTGTGGCCGCTCGCTGCTGTCGATGCGTGCCCGGTACATGCGGCGTTTGAGTTTGCCAAGGTACTGCATGCGCGCAACGATTTCCTGGCCGGGGTAACAGCCTTTGCGGAAGCTGACGCCATCGACCAGTTGCAGGTTGGCCATTTGCGGGACAAAGGTTTCCCGTGTGGCCGGGCCGATGACCGGGATTCCGGCTTCGATATCCAGTAGCTGCCAGGCATCGGCGCCCACCGGGGCGTTGTGTACATCCAGTACATCCCACAGCACCGTAGCGCGTTCGACGTTGGTAAAAACCTCGTAACCGGGGTGGATGCCGGGTACACGGATGACCAGGCCATCATCCTGGTGAATCACATCATGCACTTTGGCCGGTAGTGGGCCAAAGGCTTTTTCCAGGTCGACGGCAGCGGTTTCACCGGAAACCCCGAGGTGTACGAAGGTGTCACTGGCGTCTTCCAGGGTGACTTTCGACCGCAGTACAAACAGGCGCAACTTCGCCAGCAGGGGCTCTACCATGTCGATTGGCAGGCTGAGGTAATAACTGTCGCCGCGCCTGAACACGCGAAAGGTCGCCAGCAATCGTCCCTTGGCATTGCAGTAGCCACTGTACTGGCTATGCTGTTCATCCACATCGCGAAGGTCATTGGTAAACTGTCCGAGCAGGAATTCGGCGGCATCCTCACCGTGGGCCGAGATCAGGCCATAGTGGGAGAGGTCGGCAAAAACGTTACCTGTCAGCGCAACGCTGAGTTCGCGGCGCAGGTTGCCAAAGTGTGCTACGCCGTGTTCATCAAACTCGGCGCCGGCGTGTTCGAGAAAACTTTTCCAGTCAGGAATCATAATCGCTTGAAGTCCGTGTTGTGTGCCGTGGATGGTAGTCAATCTTTCCCTCCCTGTCAGCCATACAAAAACTGGCGATTCATTCAGGCAGGTGGTATAAAAGTGGCTGGACAGGGTTAGTCGGGTTCATGGCAAAACAAAAAACACCGCCGAAGTTTCTCAATTTACTGGCGATCAGGCTGCCGGCCGGCGGCATCGCCTCGATCGGTCACCGGATTTCAGGTGTGCTGATGTTCCTGTCCATCCCCCTGTTTGCCGGATTGTTTGCCCTGTCGCTGAAAAACGAACAGGGCTTCCGCCAGGCCGTGGACTTTTTGCATGCCACGCCGTTTCGCCTGCTGTCAGTCCTGCTGGTCTGGGCCCTGCTGCATCATCTGTTTGCCGGTATTCGCCACCTGTTCCTGGATATCGACCGGGGGGTAGGCAAGCAGCAGGCCCGCTTCAGCGCCAGGGTAGTGAATTCCGGCGCCCTGTTACTGGCGGGCCTTTACGCGGTGAGCCTGTTGTGAGTCGCGCGGCGCAAGGGCTGCGCGCCTGGTTGTTACAGCGCTTCACGGCAATCTACCTGGCCATTTATGTTATCACCGTGTTACTGGTGTTCAATTCCCGCGACAACTGGGACTATGCCGCATGGCGAGACTGGATGGCCGACCCGTTCATGGGGGTGGCCACGGCCTTGTTTGCCTTTGCGGTACTGCTGCACGTGTGGGTCGGTGTCCGCGATGTATTGATTGATTATATTCATGCGGCCTGGTTGCGATTGATCTTCATGGCGGTCACGGCGCTGCTGTTGTCGGCCAGCTTGCTGTGGATACTACGCGCACTGGGCCTGGCTGCACTGGCGCCTTCAGGATAGATGAATGAGTAGCATACCCAAACGCAGTTTCGATACCCTGATCATCGGCGCCGGTGGCGGCGGCCTGCGTGCGGCCTTGCAACTGTCCCAGGCCGATGCGCGGGTAGCGGTGGTGTCCAAGGTGTTTCCCACGCGTTCACACACGGTGGCGGCGCAGGGCGGCGTCAATGCGGCGCTTGCCAATGTAGTGCCGGATAACTGGCACTGGCATATGTTCGATACCGTCAAGGGCAGCGACTACCTGGGCGACCAGGATGCCATCGAATACATGTGTCGCGCGGCGCCCCGTGTGGTCTATGAACTGGAACATTTTGGGGTGCCGTTCTCGCGGCTCGACAGCGGACGTATCTACCAGCGCGCCTTTGGCGGGCAGAGCCGCAACTTTGGTGGTGAACAGGCCGTGCGTACCTGTGCGGCGGCAGATCGAACCGGTCACGCCATTCTGCATTCCCTGTACCAGCAAAATATTCGCGCCAAAACGCATTTTTTTGACGAGTACTTTGCTATTGACCTCATCAAGGA
>JALWRY010000037.1 GCA_027080445.1 Thiohalobacter sp.
GCTTTCTGGAAACCCGATATCGTATGAACCCTTATCCTGCCCGAACAGACGCATGGCGCATTGTTCTCGCTGCTGTGGGTACCCTTACCGTACTGGGTGGTTGCACCCACTATCAGCCACGACCGCTGGATGACCGGTCGCCACTTGTCGATCAGCCGAATCAACTGCAGGTAGCGGTAAAAACCCTGCACACCGGCACCCCGGGCGGTTATCAGGTCAAACTGTCTGACGGCCTGGATCTCACTGAGATCGGTATTCTCGCGGTTATCAACAATCCCGACCTCAGACAGCAGCGTGCGCAGTGGCAGGTCGCCGGTGCGCAGGCGTTTGCCGCGGGTCTGTTGCCGGACCCGCAGATCAGCGCCGGGCTGGACAAGCCCACGGGCAGCACTTCCGGATTGGTCGATGCATGGTCCCTCGGCCTGAGCTATGACATCATCCCCCTGATCACCCGGCAGGCGCACATCGATGCAGCACGGCAGGGGCAGGACAAGGTACGTCTCGATCTGCTATGGCAGGAGTGGCAGGTCATTCAGCAGGCCCGCACCCTGGCAGTGCGTCTGCAACTTGAGACCGAGCGCCTTATGCTGCTGAAGAACATGCGCAAGCTGTACCAGCAACGTTACCGGCGGTCAGCACAGGCACTGCAGGAAGGTAATGTCACGCTCGACGTCAATGGCACGGATCTGACCGCACTGGTCGACACACTCAGCCAGATCAATCAGCTTGAACAGACCCACAACCAGACACGTCATGACCTGAACCTGCTGTTGGGGCTGAATCCTCGTGTGGTGATAACACTGGCTCCTCTCCCCGTAGCGACACCCCTGTCCCCGGACACGGTAAAGCAGCGCCTTGCCCGACTCCCCGGGTTGCGTCCGGACCTGCTGGCACTGAAAGCCGGCTACGAAAGCCAGGAGGCGCGTGTCAGAGCCGCGGTTCTTGCGCAGTTTCCGTCATTGGGGATCGGCATCAATCGTCAGCGCGATACCGGCGATGTGCACACGAACGGCCTGAGTATCAGCCTCACCCTGCCCTTGTTCAGCGGCAACCGCGGCAACATCGCCATCGAACGCGCTACCCGCGAACAACTGCGCGAAGCCTACCGGGCCCGGCTGGCGCAGACCCGGACCGATGTCGACCGTTTGTTGACCTTACAGTCGATTCTGCATGAACAACAGGACAAGCTGCAGACCTACCTGCCGCGTCTCAAATCACTGGTCGAGCGCGCGCGGCGTGCTTATGGTCGCGGCGATATCGGGGCACTGACCTTCCTGAATATGGAATCCACCTGGGTGAACAAGCGGTTGGAGCAAATCAGCCTGGCGCAGACGGCATGGGAAAACCACATTGCACTGGAAGCCCTGCTGGCCTTGCCCGGCTACCCTGAGCAGCCACTGCGGCTGGCGCCCGCCAGGACGGATACTACACCCTGACACCGGGACGCTGAGGCAGACTGGTGTCCGGGATGTCCAGTACCACACACAGTCCCGGCCGGTTATCCTCCAGCCTCAGTTCCGCCTTGTGCAGATCGGCGACGGCTTTCACCAGGCTCAGTCCCAGACCATTGCCCGGCGTACTTCGAGCCGGTTCCAGCCTGACGAAACGCCCGAAGACTTTATCGCGCTGTTCGACAGCGATGCCCGGGCCGTTATCACACACTGACAACAACAGGTGACCCGGGCGGTTTACCGCCTGCAGCCTGATGGCGCCGCCCTCAGGGGTATACTTGAAGGCGTTATCGAGGAGGTTGCTGACGGCCTGGGCCAGCAAATGCCGGTTCCCGGTAATTTTCAGGTCAGGTTCGACCAGTAACGCGAACGACTTGTGCCGGGCTTCCGCTTCATCGATATACAGCCCGCCAAGTTCCTCCAGCATGGCCGACAGGTCGAGGACTTCCCATTCCCCCCGGAAACTGCCCGCTTCGGCCTGGGCGATCTCCAGCAGTGCGCTGAAGGTCTGCATCAACGCATTGGCGTCCTCCAGGGTTTCCTCCAGGGCCAGGCGGTATTCTGTTGCGTCGCGCTTTTCCATCAAGGTGACGTCGATGCGGTTGCGTATCCGCGCCAGTGGCCGGCGCAAGTCGTGGGCGATATTGTCAGTAACCTGGCGCATGCCCGTCAGTAGCTGCTCGATGCGCGCCAGCATGGTATTAAGATGGCTGGCAAGCTCGTCAAACTCATCGTCCTGCCCGCTTAACGCGACGCGCCTCGACAACTCGCCGGCGGTGACCTGTTGCGCTGTCGTATTGATGGCATCGATACGCTGTAGC
>JALWRY010000038.1 GCA_027080445.1 Thiohalobacter sp.
GGGTACCGGGAAGTAACCACCCTTGATACCCGGGCGGTGACCAATGTTGCCGTCCTCGTAAACGCGCTCTGCATTCCAGGACGCTTCTTCGGAATCGACCTTGTAGAAAGCGCCGCTCATGTCATTGCCCCAGCGGACATCGTCCAGCACAAAGAATTCGTTTTCCGGGCCGAAGTAAGCGGTGTCGGCGATGCCCGTTGACTTCAGGTACGCCTCGGCGCGATGCGCCAGCGAACGCGGGTCGCGCTCGTAACCTTTCATGGTGGCGGGTTCGAGGATATCGCAACGCAGGTTCATGGTGGATTCATCGGCAAACGGATCCATCACGGCCGTGCTGGTATCAGGCATCAGCACCATGTCGGATTCGTTGATGCCCTTCCAGCCGGAGATACTCGAACCGTCGAACATTTTGCCGTCCTTGAAAAAGCCGGCATTGATTTCGCTGGAAGGAACCGTAACGTGCTGCTCCTTGCCCAGTGTGTCTGTGAAACGCAGGTCAACGAATTTGACCCCGTTATCCTTCATCAGTTTGTTTACCTTCGCTGCGGACATCTAGACTTCCTCCGAAATGGGACTCGATTGATTTAAAAATGTGTGCCTGAAAAGAGCACGAATTATGCCACGGGGAAAAACGCTGGCAAGTCGCATGGTTACGTCTTGCCGCTGCGGCTCCCCCCGCCAAAACGCACCGTATCGGTGCGATGAACGCTCATCATGCCCAAAATCAGGGCATATCAGGCGCGAAAACAGACCTGCACCCCATCCACTTCGGGCAGGGATTTTGCGGCGCGCTCAATGTTCTGCACCAGCTCGGCCGGGTCATCATACTGTTCCAGCGTCGAAAACGGCAATGTCACATCAACCTGCAGTTTTCCACCCAGGTAGTGCAGGGTGATGTCCTTGTCTTCAATACGGGCGATTCCGGCCCATTGCTCGCCCAGACGATTGATCAATTCGTCGCGCAAGGGCAGGTGATCGCAGGGTGATTCCTTTTCGTCATCCTCCGGGTCAATGTGCACCGTGACATCTGTCACTTCATCAAAACGATCCAGCAGTTCCCGCCGCACCGTATCGCCGATCTGGTGACCTTCCGACACACTGATACGGGGATCGACCTGTAAATGCACATCGGCCAGCGCTTGCCCGCCGCTGCGGCGGGTACGTAACATGTGCAGTGCGCGTACGCCGTTTACCCGGGTGATGGCCTGGCGAATCGACTCGACCAGCTCGGGTTCCAGCGCAGTATCGATCAGTTCACGGGTGCTCGACAACACCAGGTCAAAACCGATTTTGGCAATCATCACCGATACGGCGACGGCGGCGACGGCATCCAGATAATGATACCCCATCATCGCGCCGGCCACGCCGATAAACACCACAATCGACGAGATTGCGTCGCTGCGGTGATGCCAGGCATTGGCCATTAACATATTGGACTTCAGCCGCCGCGCGACCGCAATGGTGTACTGGTACAGGGCTTCCTTGGAAAGAATCGACAGCATGGCCACCACCAGCGCCAGCGCACCGGGGGTAAACAGCTGGTCCGGCGCGCCAATCCGCCCCACGGCATCCCAGGCAAGACCGAACGCCACCAGTATCAGCATGACGCCAAGCCCGACGGTAGCCAGCGTTTCGATACGGCCATGCCCGTAAGGATGATCCTCGTCGGCGTCACGGTGCGAATGCCTGGCGGCGTATAACACAATAAAATCTGTCGCCAGATCCGACAGCGAATGCACGCCGTCAGCGACAAGGGCTTCGGAATGCGCGATCCAGCCAACCACAATTTTGGTCACACCGAGTATAAAATCGACGATCGCACCCACCACGGTGACCCGGCGCACGTCGTGGTAGCGCGGATTGTGGATCGATTCTTCCGCCATGAATTTCATATCAGTCCTGTTGACCTACGCGAACCGTAATGATGAGTTCGTCCTGTTGTTCTTCGATGGACAGTACCTCGTGCCCGTTCACGCGGCACCAGGCCGGGATATCGTGTTTTGCGCCGGGATCGGTACAGATCACCGCCAGCGTATCCCCGGCCTGCAGCTGTTCGATCCGGTCCTGGCTGCGAATCACCGGCATGGGGCACAGCATACGCCGTACATCGAGTTCAAAATGACTCATAGGTACCAGTCAGCCGGTATGGCGCTGCTGCCCATCGGCTTGACGCTCAGTGTCCGTACGTCAGCGTTCAGGGGGTGGATTTCAACCTCAACCTGTTCCGCACCGCGGCCCTGACTGAAGCGCGCCGCGACTTCGGCGGCCA
>JALWRY010000039.1:0-5923 GCA_027080445.1 Thiohalobacter sp.
GTGCCAGAATGACGAATACAGCCACCCTTACAAATCCGGTATCGATTCACCCTCGAACAACTGTTCAACGGTTTCCCGCTGGCGCACCACATGTGCCTTGTCTCCATCGACAAGGATTTCCGCCGGGCGAGGCCGGCTGTTGTAGTTGGAGGCCATGGTAAAGCCGTAGGCGCCCGCAGAACGCACGGCGAGCCGATCGCCCTGTGCCAGAACCAGTTCACGATCCTTGCCGAGGAAGTCGCCGGTTTCGCACACCGGGCCGACCACATCCCAGTGTTTTGCTTCACCCTTGTGCGTGATGACCGGCACGATAGCCTGCCAGGCCTGATAGAGCGCCGGGCGCAGCAGGTCGTTCATGGCGGCATCGACGATGGCGAAGTTGTGTTCGGCGGTTTCCTTGAGGTATTGCAGCTCGGTCACCAGGATACCGGCGTTGGCGGCGATGGCGCGACCGGGCTCGATCAGTATCTCCTTGTCGCTACCGGCCAGCCGCGCCATCAGGGGACGGACGTAGTGCTCGGGTAGCGGCGGGTGCTCGTCATTGTAACGCACGCCAAGGCCGCCGCCCAGGTCCAGGTGGCGGAGGGGTATGCCGTCGGACTCGATGTGCCCGACCAGCTCCAGTACCCGGTCCAGGGCATCGACGAACGGCGCGATCTCGGTCAGTTGTGAGCCGATGTGGCAGTCGATACCCTGCACGTCGAGGTGCGGGCTGTCGGCGGCCAGGCGATAGGCGGTGCGCGCGGCTTTTACCTCGATACCGAACTTGTTTTCCTTGAGACCAGTGGAGATATAAGGATGTGTATGCGCATCGACATCCGGGTTGACGCGCAGTGAAACGGGTGCGTGCACACCGTGTGCGCCGGCGACGTCATTGAGGCGCGCGAGTTCTGCGGTGGATTCGATATTGAAGCAGCGGATACCGGTTTCCAGGGCGGTTTCCATTTCCGCCAGCGTCTTGCCGACGCCGGAGAAAACCACCCGTGCGGGATCGCCGCCGGCTTTCAGTACACGCGCCAGTTCGCCGCCGGACACAATATCGAAGCCGGAGCCCAGTCTTGCCAGCAGCGCCAGCACGGCAAGGTTGGAGTTGGCCTTGACCGCGTAGCAAACCAGGTGCGGGTGATCGCCAAGCGCCGCGTCGAAAGCGTTCCAGTGGCGCTCGAGGGTGGCGCGGGAATAGACGTAGAGCGGCGTGCCGTGCCGGTCGGCCAGCGTGGAGATATCCACCTGCTCGGCGTACAGGCGGCCGTCGTGGTATTCGAAATAGTCCATGGGCTAGTTTTTGTTGTGCTCGGGTTGATCGGTCTTGTCTGGCAGGTAGAGGTCGCCTTTCTGTCCACAGGACGACAGCATGGCGCCGGCACCGGCGACGGCGATGACCAGCCAGAGGAGATAGCTTGCCCAGCAGGGTTTCATGTTGGTGATCCTTGTGAAATTTGTCGGCAGTATACGAAGCTGGTGGCAAAAGCCCAAGTCGAACCGGTTGCGGGTTACAGGTATCCTGTCCCGAAATCCACAAGTCGGGAACAGCCATGCTGGAAATGTTGGAGATCGAGCCGCGGGGCGAGGTGCGCAGTACGGTCATCTGGTTACACGGCCTGGGGGCCGATGGCCATGATTTTGAGCCATTGGTGCGCGACTGGGGGCTGGCGGACAGCCATGGTGTCCGTTTCATCCTGCCACATGCCCCCCGGCAACCGGTCACCCTGAATGGTGGTATGGTGATGCGCGCCTGGTACGACATCTATGCGTTGTCATTCCATCGTGAGGAAGACCGCGAAGGGATCGAGGCAGCGCGCCGGCAGCTGTTGTCATTGATTGACCGGGAGCGCGAGCGCGGGATCGCCAGCGAGCGTATTGTGCTGGCGGGTTTCTCCCAGGGCGGCGCCGTCGTCCTGCATACCGCGCTACGCATGGCCGAACCGCTGGCCGGGGTACTGGCACTGTCCGGCTACCTGCCGCTGGCGAGCCGGCTGGCGGCGGAAAAACAGGCCGACCCCGCCCGGTTGCTGATCCGCATGGATCACGGCGAGCAGGACCCTGTGGTGCCGTTCACGCTGGCGGAACAGTCACGCCAGGTACTGGAAGCACAGGGTTACCCGGTAGAGTTTCATACATGGCCAATGCAACACAGCCTGTGCCCGCCACAGTTGACCAGCCTGTATGAGTGGCTGTCCGCGCGTCTGAGTTGATTGAAATCAAGGCCCCCCGGCCTGTCTTGAGGGAGAATTATCGACCATGAACAGACGAATCCGGTTTTTTTGCGCAGCACTGCTATGGGCGGTTGCGTCGACGGCCAGTGCACAGGGCGTTCGACCTGATGGCGAAGCGCTGTACCAGCAGAATTGCGCGGCCTGTCACGGCAGCGATGGCGCCGGAGGTGTGGGTGTACCCCTTAATCTCCCGGATTTCCTTGCCGTTGCCAGTGACCGCTACCTGCGCAACACCCTGCGGCACGGCCGCCCGGGTCGTGTCATGCCGGCGTTCCCGTCACTGACAGACGAGCAGGCCGACGCCATCATTCGGACGATCCGGGGCTGGTCGGATGCACCGGCGCCTGTCTATGACAGCGTGCGCCTGAAGGGTGATGCCCGGCGCGGCAAGCAGCTGTTCACCGAGCATTGCGCCGCCTGTCACGGTGATCATGGCCAGGGCGGCGCCGGAACGGGGGTGACATTCTCGCGGCCACGCGAAGCGCCGATCATGGCGCCGGCGCTGAATAACCCCGGTTTCCAGCAGTCCGTGAGTGATGCCATGCTCAAGGCGACATTGCTGCGCGGCCGGCGGGGTACACCCATGTCCCCGATTACCGCACTGGGTTTGACGGAAAGTGATGCCGATGACCTGGTAGCGTGGCTGCGGAAACTGCCTCCGGATGAAAGGCTGGCGCGCACCAGTCAATCGCCGATCATTCGTATGGAATCTCCCTACGGCTTTGAAGAAACGCTGGATAACCTGAAAAAAGCGGTGACCGCACGTAACTTCCATATTATTCGTGAACAGACGCTGGATAGCGGTTACGTCAAGGCCGGAAAGGAAAACAAACGCCAGTACATCGTGTATTTTTGCAGCTTCTCGTTCCTGAACGAAGCACTGTCTGTGGACCCGCGTGTCGGGCTGTTCCTTCCCTGTCGCGTGACCCTGCAGGAAACCGACAAGGGCATTGAGCTGGTTACAATTAACCCGGAAAGCCTGAGCCACCTGTTCAACAACAGTGAGCTGGACAAGTATTGCGCACGCATGCATCGCCTGTATAGCGAGATCCTCGAGGAGGCGACGCTATGAGATCATGGAGAATCTGGCTGGCGGCGATCCTGCTGATATTGACGACTTCGGCAATCGCGCAGGACTTGTACATGGTGCGCTCGGGCATGGCATTCCCGGAAGCGATGGTTGCCTTGCAGAAGGCCATTCGTGAGCAGGGTTATACCTTGTCACGCGTGCAGCGTGTGGATCTGGGCCTGAAATCGTTTGGCTTCAAGACAGACCGGTATCGCGTGGTGTTCTTTGGAAAGCCCGCGGAGATCGAGCAGTTGGGGAACAAGTACCGTGATCTTGTGCCTTACCTTCCCCTGAAGATTGCGATTTTTGCCGAGGGCGATGAAACCCTGTTGCTGGCATCCAGTTTTCATCACCTGAGGCCGTTTTTCAAACAGCCTGCGCTGGGCAAGCAATTC
Source organism: Thiohalobacter sp. (assembly GCA_027080445.1). Lineage (GTDB taxonomy): Bacteria > Pseudomonadota > Gammaproteobacteria > DSM-19610 > DSM-19610 > Thiogranum. The sequence goes on from JALWRY010000039.1 coordinate 3,681, forward strand.
GATACCTGGGAAAAGGATATACAGCGCATTCTTGAGCAGGTACGACTCGCCGATTAATCAGAATTCTTCCCGCTTTTACGCAGCTGCCGGAGAGATTCATTCAGCAGATGTTCGATACGTTTTTTCTGGTTGAGAAAATGAATGGTCTGTACACCGCTGCTGGCTTCCGACGCGAGTACCGATGAAGACAGGTCGATGTCGGTGATATAAATCGGGTAACGGCTGCCGCTGCCGCGTTGTTTGGTAATGTAGCGGGCCACGGTAAGGTAAATATTGTCACCGTGTTCCAGTACGGAAAACTCACGGTTTCCGCAGAAGATACTGAACGTCCCCTGTGCCCCGTCATCCGGACTGCCAATGACCTGGACGTCGAGGTAGTGACTGTTGATCCAGCGTGAGGTCTTTTGTGTTTCCGGGAACCACTGTCCCATGCTGTCGCGAACCACGCGGTAGTATTCCGCATCGTCGTTATCGGAAAGGCTGCTCGGCTGGTGCATATTGCTCAAACGGTAGCGCACGGCCTCGAGAAAGCGCTGGAACTGCCCGAGCAGTGTCTGGCGGTCATGGAAAACAATGCGCTGGTTGAACAGCGACCCGCGTTCATCGAGGATCCATACCTCGGCATAGCCGTGATCCAGGCGATAGAAAAGTTGTACAACGCCTTCGCGGTTATGTTTGAGGGCTACACTCAGTGGCGAGTCATCCAGTGTCTGGGCATCGATATGGATAGGGCTGTAGGCCACCTGGGCCTGGCCTAGATGGTCCAGCATGGACTCCCGTGAATCCAGTTCAAGGTAACGCGGGACATCGTTTTCACACTGGAGCACAAAATAGTGCTGGCCGATGCGCAGCACGTAGCGGGCATGGCGGCGCCAGTAATTCCGGTAAAAAAAGTCGGCCACATCACGAAACAGGTCTTCAATACGTCGTGCGATGATGACCCCACGCGAGGAAGAAAAGCTGAAGCAGGGGATAGGTGGCGGTGTGGCGCCCGTGTTGACGGGCAACCAGGCAAAATAATCACACAGGCAGTCCATGAGTGCAGTATGGCCGGAATAACGGAAGGTCAGCAGTTCGCCCCATGAGGTCAGTGCAATCATCTGGAAGCTGACGGCAAGGTTTTCCCACTGGCCGCCGTAGCTGAGCGGGTCGATGCGTTCACTGACCAGTTGCATGCCATTGCGTGTCAGCTTGGACATCGGGTCCTGGGCGAGATTGATAAACAGTCCGGCTTCACGCAGCGTGGCCTGGCGGGCCAGTGCGCGCATGTCGGTTTCCGGCAGCTTGCCGCCGGGGAACAGTTGTTGCAGGCAGTCGAGTACAGAGCGCAGTTCCCACTGGCTCAGGCAGCAATCGGTCGGCGATATGCTGATGGTCGATGGATTGCGATTGATCAGGCCATTGAAATGGCACCAGGCCAGCAGTTCCAGCAGTCCGGCTGAGCGCTTCAGTGGTTCGTGCTCCTGCGCATCGCGTTCGAGAACAGAGCCACGGTAGATGGCCCAGCCATGTTGACCCTCTTCGCTCAGGTAGTGCAGCGACAGACGTTCTTCCGACAGGTCGCTGGAGATCCCGGGGTTGATCAGTTCCACCTTGCCGGCCTTGCGCTCGAAGGCAATGTAGAGTTTTCTGCCAAGCAGGTTCAGGTCATTCGCATTGATGGCGATTTCACTGTGGTCATTGTCGCGGCCGAATTGCGACAGGGCGCGGTAACTGCGCGTCAGTTCATCGACCAGCAGGTGGCGTTCTTCCAGGACGCGTTTGATTTTCCAGCGTCGGCGCTGGTCCAGTGTGGTCAGTTTGCTCTGGCTCCACCCCCAGCTGTTCACCAGTTCGCGTATGGCTTCACGGCGCCACGACTGCAACCGTCCAGGGTCAGGGGTGCTCATGGCCTCGTTGACCTTAAAGTAGAAACAGCGGCGCGCCAGGTCGAGACGTTCCATCTCACGGCGGGAAAACAGGTATTCCTCCACCGTGTTGCACATCATCACGTAGGGGTCGAGGTGATCGAGCTGCACATCGGCCTGGTGCACCATTTTTTTGAAGCGCATGGCCAGTAACTCGATATCCGGGTACTGGTTGGCATAGGCTTCCATCAGCAGGATCTTCAGGATGGATTTATACGGGGAGTCTACCGCCTTGTAGAGTTGCCACAGGGTCGCGCCAAAGAATTCTTCACTCGGTAGTCCGGAGAGTCCGCCGAAATCGACAATATCACCTGCCTTGATAAAGCGGTTAAGGAC
>JALWRY010000039.1:5933-9143 GCA_027080445.1 Thiohalobacter sp.
GATCAGCAGGCCGGTGCGATAGAATTCGTCGAGTAGCAGGTGGTGTTGCGAACTGCCGGCGTTTTCGTTGGATAGCTGCTGGTGTTCCTGGTCACGAAACGAGACGTCGTCCATGAGGAAGAAATGGACTTCCAGGCCAAGCGATTCTGCCCAGCTCTGGATGCCCTCCGCCTTTTCGCCGAGGGCGGCAATCTCGTTGGCCGGCAGGCCGGGCCGGTGGCAGATCCAGATATCGAAATCGCTGGCACGGGAATAGGCGATGGTCCCGGTGCTGCCCATCATGTACAACGCGTGGATGGAATAACGCCGTTGCGCCCGGCGCTGGTAATTGAAACTTCGCGCGAGCTTGCGGGCCGACTGGATGCAGCGTTTGCCGGGTGCGAAATCCGAGATGCCGCAGGGGGTTTTATTGGACAGGTAACCCGGCAACATCGGGTGGTTGATGTGGAACAACAGCGGCAGTAATTGCATGAAAACCTGCTGGTGGGTTTCCAGCGATTCACGTACACGGCGCAGGCGATCCTGGTTGATGGCGATAAAACGCCGTCGGACTGCGCGCAGTTCCAGCGCATCGATTTCAATCGCCGCCTTGTCGCGACGTCCAAACTCGGCCTTGACGACACGTTTGTCGTCGTGTTCATTGACAGGCCGATGTTGGCCGGCACTTTTACGTGGTGATGTCACGGCAATGTGTATCTACAATGCGACCGGTTGCTGATCCTGACCCGAACGCGCCTGTTGCAGCGCCAGGGCGGAGCGCTTGAGGAGTGTGCTGGCATTATCTGTCCGTTGCCAGCCGCTTACCCCGTAGGCCACTGAGAGTGACTGTGCGGGGAATTCCCCTTGCGCGAATTCGAGCAGCCGTTTGCGCAGTTTCTCGGCCAGCCGCCGTGCGGATTCCTGTGCGGTTTCCGGGAGCACCAGCAGGAAACACTGCGTATCATCACAGCCGACCAGGTCCGCCCAGCGCAGTTGATCCTTGAGGTGTTGTGCGACCCGTTTACGCAGTGCATCGTCTTTTCCGGTCCACTGGACATCCAGGGTAACGACAGAGATCGGGCTGTTATAACGGCGTGACCGCGCCACCTGCGGTTCAAGCGCCAGCATGACGCCGCGCTGGTTCAGCAGGCCGGTGGCCGTGTCGGTCAGGGACTGTTCGCGTAATTCCTTGCGCAGCGCCTGCTGAGATTGCTCCAGCATGACCTGGCGGGTGATATCGATGAAGTAGCGCACCTCCAGCGGGTCATCGCCGCCGGTATTGCTGCGGTGAACGGCGTAGTGGTGAAGTTGCGTGCCAGAAGCCTTCCAGCTGACCTGCGCCACGTCGCCGAGCAGCTTGTCCTGTTCCAGGGTTCCGGATTGCCCGAACAGGGAGGTAAATGCCGGGTTGCAGGCGCGTATGGCGCCCTGGCTGTCGAGCATGACCATAGGGATCGGGCAGGTATCGATCAGGCGCAAGGCCTGTTCTGGTGGCAGGGTTTCTGACATCCGCGTGGTTCTCCGCAATTTTCTTGTACACAGGAAGCGCTGTTTACAGACAGCCTCACGCGGTTAGCGGAAATTGTGACGGATTCTTTATATGGATTGTGCGCTGTTGCGCATTCCCGAAGACCTCCCGAGTCTAGCGGAAATCGTCTGCGCGACCGGCTTTTCCTTTAAGTTTTTCAACAGGATAACGTTTTTCGTTGATCGCGATTTTATCGTTGGCGGCACTGATCAGGTCAATATCGAGCTGGTCGGCCGTACGGATCAGGTAAATCAGGATGTCAGCCAGTTCGAGGCGCACCTGTGAGCGCTTTTTGTCATCGAGTTCGAGGCTTTGCGTTTGACTGAGCCACTGGAAGTGCTCAACCAGTTCGGCGGCTTCGGCGATCAGCGCCATGGAAAGATTTTTCGGCGAATGAAACTGTTGCCAGTCGCGGTCATTGGCAAATTTCGCCAGGCGCTGGCGCAGGATTTCGAGGCTGTCTGAGGCGGGCGCCGGGTTCATGCTGCTCATTAAATCATATTCACGGCCGCTAGAACCAGAACCGGTAAAGGGATCAGGAAATTTGATAACGGATGGTGCGTAACACACGGATATTAGGGCTATGGCTGCTGGCGTCGCTCGCACAGGCTGCGTGTGTCCTGGCGCCTGTGCATGCGGCCGAAGTCCGGGGCACGGTGACTCTGGACTACCAGGGCATGTTCCCGGCGAACACCAGCGCACAGGCACAGCCGGTGTCCGTGGCGCTGTTGCCTGCGCAGGGACAGCATGTTGTAGCCCGGCCTCCTCGCCTGCACCGTATCGAGATGATTGGCAACCGCATGTCACCGGCCTTCTTTACCATCAAAAAGGGGGACAGTATACAGTTTGTGAATCGCGACGATGTGTATCACGAGATCTTTTTCCTGTCACCGGGAAAGCCCTGGTCAGTGCGCCTGAACCGGGCGGGGAGCCGCCATGCGTCCAGTCCCGGGCTGGTGATGGACAAGCCGGGCACAACACATTTTTTCTGCCGGATACACAGCAAAAGTTATGCGCGGGTCGATGTAGTGGATACCCCTTACCTGGAAACCGTGCGGTCCGGCCAGCCCTTCCATTTTTCCGGGCTTGCAGGCGGCCGCTGGATATTGCGCCTGGCCGCGCCGGCCGCTGAAACCCGCCGGGTCAAGGTAAGCGCCATCACCTCGCCGCCGCCACTGGCGCTGCACCTGGTCTCGCACGGCGGTGGCCAGGGAAACGGGCAGTTGAATGCGCAGACCGGTGTAGAGGCACTTTATCGTGACTAGGTGGATAACAGGTTAGCGTGTGAATATTGAGCAGAAAAATACGCTGTTTGTGATTTCACTGGTGCTGGCCGTGTTGCTTGGCGTGGCGGGCGCCTCGTTCCTGCTGATCAAGGATCATATCGCTTCGAGTATTCAGGGTGACCTGGATCGTGCCAGCAAGGTATTTGTCCGTACCCAGAAAAATACTTTCGGCAGTTTGTTCAGCATCGCCCGAAGTGTGCGCAGTGAACCCAGCCTGATCGCCGCAACGCTGACTGGTGATGTCGCCACCGTACGCAGTATGCTTGACGACCTGTATCCACGCCCCGGCACGGATTTTATCGCTGTTTACCTGGATACCGGGCCTGGCGATGTGGCCGGTGTCGGTGACAAACCGCACTTCACCTCATCCCAGGTGCTGGGATCAGATGACATGCTCGACCTGGTGCGCGGGCTGGC
>JALWRY010000040.1 GCA_027080445.1 Thiohalobacter sp.
CAGCACCTGGTGCAGACCAATGCTGCCTTCATCGAAATAATAGGCACAGCCGGCCATATACAGGCGCCACAAGCGGTAGGTCACTTCACTTGAACAGGCTATTGCTTCGTCACGCCTTGCCTCCAGCGTCTGAACCCAGTGTCGTAACGTGAGTGCGTAGTGTCGCCGCAAACATTCCACATCGAGGGGCTCAAAACCGGCACGTTCCATGGCATCGGTCACGTCGCTGATGCGGGCCAGCTCACCATCGGGAAATATGTAGCGGTTCATAAATCGTGTCAGCGGCGTACGCTGCCAGCCGGTCTCGCTGGTGATACCATGGTTAAGAAACAGCCCATCAGGTTTCAGCACGCGTTGTACGGTACCGAAGTAAGTCGGGAAGTTCCTGACACCGACATGCTCGAACATGCCAACGCTGACGACACGATCATATTGTGCATCTTGCGGAAGGTCCCGATAATCCAGCAACTCAATCTTCACCTGCGATTCCAGACCGGCTTCACGTACCCGTTCCTGCGCCAATTGCTGTTGCGCCTGACTGAGGGTAATACCGTGTACCTGCACCCCGTAATGGCGCGCTGCCCACAACGCCAGCGCACCCCACCCACAGCCGATATCCAGCAGTGTCTGGCCGGGCTCAAGCCGCAGTTTTCGGCATAAATAATCCAGTTTGTCCCGTTGCGCCTCGGCCAGTGCCTGGTCGCTGTTACGGAAGTAGGCGCAGGAATACACCATTTCCGGATCGAGCCACACGCGGTAGAAATCGTTACTGACATCGTAGTGATGCGCAATACTGGCACGGGAGTTTCGATGTTCTGTCAACCTGGCACGCCGGTTTCGGGTGGAATCATGATGACTCAGCCGCGGCAGACGTAGCGCCTGGCGCAACAGGTACAGCCGCGTACCGAGAGAAAGCTCAAGATTATCCAGATAGTTCCTGAGATCGAACAGGGACTCCAGATTACCCTCCACATCAATTGCACCGATCAGGTAACTCTCAGCAAGCCGCAGCAAATTGCGGTGCAGGATCACGTCGCGTAACGCTCCAGGCTCCCTGAAAACAAGGGTACAGGGTGCATCCTGTTGGCCCTGCACCAGGGTGTCGTCCCAGAGCCTGACAGCGATATTACCCCTGTAATCTGCGAATACCGTCGAAATAATAGCTGTACCGATCAGCCCGGTGTCATCTTCCAACCTTACAGCAGAGCTACCTGTTAATACGGTTTCCTGTAACGAATCGTATTTTCTTCCTGAAAGCAGCATACCTTCACCTCCTGCAGAGCTAGTCACAAACCTCCTGGCTACACTTCTCTTTCAGGCGGATGTGATAAACAGATTCCACGGGCAATACCGCCACGATGCCGTCACCATCAACGCCGGTGTGCGCTACCTCAACGATGGCTTCGGCAATTTTTTCCGCCTTGTTTTTACCAATAAACACCTCGACACGGACATACTCACACATCCAGTCAGGTTCATAGAAATTGGCATATTCACCATACCCCTTGACCTTGGTCACGCTGATGCCCGGGACGCCCATACTGCGCAACTTTTCCTCCACGGCCTCGAGCCGGCCGGGACGAAAGATGGCTGTTACTTTTCGAAAATCCATGGTTATCTCCTTGGTCAGATACGCGCCTTACGCAGACGCAACGCATTGCTGATCACTGACACAGAGCTAAAACTCATCGCCACAGCCGCAATCATGGGTGACAACAGAATACCGAATACCGGGTAGAGCACACCTGCTGCCACCGGCACACCCAGCGAGTTGTAAATAAAGGCAAAGAACAGGTTCTCCTTAATATTGCGCATCACCATACGGCTCAACCGCCGCGCACGCACGATGCCACGCAAATCACCTTTCACCAGCGTAACACCGGCACTTTCCATGGCCACATCCGTACCTGTCCCCATGGCGATGCCGACATGCGCCTGGGCCAGTGCCGGCGCGTCATTGATACCGTCGCCGGCCATGGCGACGATTCGCCCTTCATCCTGGAGCTTCTTAACGATCGCCGCCTTTTGATCGGGCAACACTTCCGCCTCGACCTGGTCGATATTCAGCTTGCTGGCCACGGCCTGCGCCGTGGTACGACTGTCACCGGTCAACATCACCACCCTCAGCCCCTCCTTGTGGAGATCGGCAATCGCTTCCGGCGTGGAGGGTTTAATCGGGTCAGCTACACCAATCAGCCCCGCCGCCTTGCCGTCAATGGCGACCAGCATGACCGTCTGGCCCTGTGCGCGTCCCTCCTCCGCCA
>JALWRY010000041.1 GCA_027080445.1 Thiohalobacter sp.
CATTGGCCGGCATTGCCGGCTGGCCGGTGGCGTGGGTGTTGTCGGGCACCTGGAGATTGCCGATCATGTGACCGTGACCGGCATGTCGATGGTGACGCACTCCATCCTGCAGCCGGGCAGCGTCTGGTCTGCCGGTACACCGCTCATGGAAAACACGCGCTGGCATCGTAACGCCGTGAGGATGAAGCAGCTGGACACACTGGCGAAACGGGTATCACAGCTGGAAAAACAGATCAGGAAATAAGTAATTGTCTTATAAACAGAGCATCAGGTTTAATAATTGACTATGGATATCAACGAGATCAGGAATACATTGCCGCACCGTTACCCGTTTCTGCTGGTGGACCGCGTGCTGGAGTTCAACGCGGGTGAATCACTGGTGGCGATCAAAAACGTGACCGTCAACGAACCGTTCTTCCAGGGGCATTTCCCGGAAAAACCGGTGATGCCGGGCGTACTGATCCTGGAAGCGCTGGCGCAGGCGACCGGGCTGCTGGCGTTTCGCAGTGAAGGACGGGATGCCGCGCGCGATTCACTCTATTATTTTGTCGGTATCGACAAGGCGCGTTTCAAGCGCCCGGTGGAGCCGGGCGACCAGCTGCGCCTGTCGGTCGAGGTGGTCAAGGTCAAGCGCGGCATCTGGGTATTCAACACGGAAGCCAGCGTGGACGGCAAGGTGGCAGCGACCGCCGTCATTATGTGCACCGAACGCAAGATCAACGAATAAGTCGGGCGTAGTTGCAAGCGTTGTCCATGCCGATTCACGACAAGGTCTCACTGGTACACCCCACCGCAGTGATCGATCCGCAGGCGCGGGTGGCGGCCGATGTGATTGTCGGCCCCTACAGCGTGATCGGCGCGGGTGTCGAGATTAATGCCGGCTGCTGGATTGCGCCACACGTGGTGATTGTCGGTGACACGGTACTCGGGCGGGATAACCGGGTCTTTTCCTTCGCCTCACTTGGCGACATGCCACAGGACAAGAAGTACCGGGGCGAACCCACCCGGCTGGAAATCGGTGATAACAATACCATCCGCGAATACGTCACCATCAACCGCGGTACCGAACAGGATACGAGCGTGACCCGCGTGGGCAACGACAACTGGATTATGGCTTATGTGCATATTGCCCACGATTGCCACATCGGCGACCACACGGTACTGGCCAATAACACGACACTGGCCGGGCATGTACAACTCGGTGATCGGGTAACGCTCGGCGGTTCCACCCTGGTGCACCAGTTCTGCCATATCGGCGAGTATGCCTTCAGCGCCTATGGCGCGCGCATCAACAAGGACGTGCCGCCCTTTATTACCGTCAGCGAAGGCAAGGCGAGGCCGCGTGGCCTGAATAGCGAAGGCCTGAAACGCAACGGCTTTGACGAGGCGCGTATACGCCAGCTCAAGGAAGCCTACCGCCTGTTATACCGGGCCGACTTGCCGCTGGAACAGGCCATCGAGCAACTGGCGACACTGGAGGACAGCCACGGTGACGTGGCGAAGTTGCGGACGTTTGTCTCAGCTTGTCAGCGCAGTATTGTGCGCTGAACCGTCAGTATGGCGCGGCGACTGCGTATCGGGCTGGTGGCGGGGGAGGTGTCGGGCGACCAGCTTGGTGCAGCATTGATTCACGCCATTCGTGAACGTTACCCGGATGCGGTCTTTGAAGGTGTTGCCGGTGCGCGCATGCGCGAAGCCGGTTGCACGGCCTTGTCGGATATCGAGCCACTGTCGGTCATGGGGCTGGCCGAGGTACTGGGCCGTTTACCGGCATTGCTTGCCCTGCGCCGCCGTTTGCGGCGTCATTTCATCGCCAATCCCCCGGATGTTTTCGTCGGTATCGATGCGCCGGATTTCAATCTTGTTCTCGAAGCCGGACTCAGGCATGCGGGCATACCGGTGGTGCACTGGGTCAGTCCTTCGGTCTGGGCCTGGCGGCAATATCGTGTCAGAAAAATACGCCGCAGCGTCGATCTGATGCTCACCCTGTTCCCGTTTGAGGAACATTTCTACCGGCAACAGGGTATCGATGCTGTTTGTACCGGGCACCCGCTGGCCGATGAAATACCCGTCGATAACGCCCCGGCCGTGGCGCAGGCCGCGCTTGGCCTCGAAGGCGGACAGCGTTATGTGGCATTACTGCCCGGTAGCCGGCGCAGTGAGGTCGATCGCCTGTTGCCGGTATTCCTGGAGACTGCCCGGCGTTGCCGGCAGGTGGCCGGTGACCTGGCTTTCCTGATCCCGGCGGCCAGCAGCGCCCTGTACCGTCGGTGCCAGGCGATACTGGCAGAATTCACCCGCGGCAGTGATTTCCCGGTGAGCCTGGTCGATGGCCGGGCGCGCACCGTCATGCAGGCGGCCGATGCGGTACTATTGGCATCCGGTACCGCAACACTGGAGTGTCTGCTGGTCGGGCGGCCCATGCTGGTGGCCTACCGGCTGCACCCCTTGAGCTATCCACTGGTGAAGCGCTTGTTGAAAACGCCCTATGTTTCGTTGCCAAACCACCTGTTGGGGCGGATGCAGGTGCCGGAATACCTGCAACAGGATGCGACACCGGCGCGTCTTGCCGAAGGTTTGCTGGCATTGTTGCAGGACCCCGAACGGTCTGCGGCGCAGCTTGCACCGTTTGCCGCTGTGCATCGTGATCTGAAACGTGATGCGGCCGGCCGCGCCGCGCACAGTATTCTCAAGAGGGCAGGGTTTGACTGAACCAACAGCACTGTATTGTATCGATCCCGCCATCTGCCATGCCGGGGTGGATGAAGTCGGGCGCGGCCCGCTGGCCGGCCCGGTCGTTGCCGCCGCAGTGATTCTGGACCCCGCACGGCCGGTAGCGGGCCTGCGTGATTCCAAGAAACTCAGTGAAAAACGCCGTGAAGCGCTGTTCGATGAAATTTGCGCCTGCGCACTGGCCTGGTCCCTGGGCCGTGCCGAAGTCGAGGAGATCGATACCATCAATATATTACAGGCCAGCCTGCTGGCGATGCGCCGGGCCGTCGATGGCCTGTCCATCGAACCCGAACGGGTGCTGGTCGATGGCAACCGTTGTCCTGAACTGAGGCAACCCTGCGAAGCCATTATCAAGGGCGATGACCGTGTGCCGGCGATCAGTGCCGCCTCCATTATCGCCAAGGTCAGTCGTGATCGGGAAATGGTTGCACTGGATGCCCAATACCCGGGTTACGGTCTTTCCCGTCACAAGGGCTACCCCAGCAAAGCACACCTCGAAGCATTGCGTACACTGGGTGTGACGCCGATGCACCGGCGTTCCTACGCGCCGGTACGTCGGCTGCTGGATGACGATGGCTGAAAGAGGCCGGTAATGGCGCACATACGCAGTATCCTCAACCTGCTGGGTGCAACGGATGAATTGTCGGAACGGCATCGCCTGAAAACGCCGGGCCGTGAATGGATGCACGGTGTGGCATCCATCGAGGACTACCTGCACCTGTGCCGCCAGCGTGTTGCGGCAACACGGACTGACCTCGATACCGAGTCGCGTGACGCGATTATCGATGGCAACAGCCCGTTTCTGTTACCCGCACAGAATGTCGACGGGGTGCGCCGCACCCTGCTGATGACCCACGGCCTGACGGATTCCCCGTTTATGATGCGCGATATCGCCGGCTGGTTTCAGTCGCAGGGGTTTCGCGTGCTGTCCATGCAGCTGCCCGGTCATGGTACGCGACCGGGCGACCTGCTGGAGGTAAGCTGGCAGGACTGGATGACGGCACAGCGTCAGTTGATCGACCTGCTTGCCCGGGACAGCGATGAACTCTACCTGCTGGGCTTCTCGCTGGGCGCGATACTGAGTCTCTACCAGGCCCTGCATACACCGCGCTTTCGTGCCCTGTTCCTGTTTGCGCCGGCCATTCGCGTCACGCCGCTGGTGCGCGCTGTCTGCCCGCTCGCCGCGGCGGGCCGCTGGTGGCGCCGCGCCGCCTGGTTTGATGTGCAACCGGACAGTGATTGTTTCAAATATGAATCCCTGGCCAATCGCGCCATTTGCGAAGTTTACCGACTGACCGAGGCACAGCAGCGTCTTGCCTCGCTGACAGAACTGGATACGCCCCTGTTTGTTGCCGCCAGCGAAAACGATGCCACCATCGACAGCCCGGCGATCCTGGACTGGTTTGCACGACAACAGGGTGTGCCGAAACGGATGCTCTATTACAGTACTGGCGCCCCCGAGGTTCCGAACGAGGTACGTGTCATCAATGCCCGTCTGCCCGGGCAGCGGATCCGCAGCTATTCGCATACCTCGCTGCTGCTGTCACCGCAGAATCCCCACTATGGTGAACAGGGGACATTGCGTTTTTGTACGCATTATTACAGGCTAGACCCCGAGAAATATCGCCGTTGCAAGGCCGGTGAGGAAGACTGCCTGGGCGAGATGTTCGACGAATCGGAAACATGCCAGGTGATTCGCCGGCTGACCTGGAACCCCGGCTATACCGACATGCTGGCCGAGATACAGGCGTTTCTGCAGGCCTTGCCGCGTAGCGGACCGACGCGTGCTGATGGACAACTATTATGATGGCCAGGACAACTCTGATTCATTCGTCATCCCGGCGAATGCCGGAATCCAGAGATTTCAACAACATGGATACCGGCATGCGTCAGTATGACGGTAAAGGGATTCATCAGAGGTTCCCTGGATTACTCATATTGCTCCTGGCGCCACTGTTGCTCTTTGCGGTGGTCTATCCCGCGTTTGCCCAGCAAACAGAACTTGATGCGTTCGGGAAGACGCTGAAGGTTATTGGGACGAGCCTGGAAAGGCGCCCGGCAAGCGAGGATCAACTGGCGGAGTGGGCGCGGAAAATTGCGGCCGGACGTCCGCTGGCGCTCGATTGTGTCAGGCAGGGTGAGGCACAGCAGAAAAAACTGGGAGAAGACCTGGCCAGTCTGGGGGATTACGTAACAGGCGAACCCCGCGATGTCACGCGTAAACGCAACGAGGTTAAACGTGAGATAAAGGATATCGAACGGGAGCTGGCGGGCTGTCGTTTGCTGGTGCTACGCAGTGAAGAGCTGCAAAACACCATCAGCAAGGAAATGAAAGCCATGCTCGCACGGCAGTTGTCGGCGCGGGGCACGAATATCGGTGTTTTGCTGCTGGACAACTGGCAGAAGCCGGCACTATGGTTGTCCGCGAGCAAGGATTTTCTCTACCAGCACAGTGGTCTTACGCGTCTTGAACTGGATGACTGGGTGCTGCTGGGTGTGATTGCGCTCATCAGTTTTATTACCGGCCTGTGGTTGCGCCGGCGTTTGTTGCAGCGCGCCAGTGAAGGCGCGTGGGCGAACGACCTGACCGGGCATTTTTCCTGTGCGCTGGTCAGCACCCTGGGGCACTACTTTCCCGGCCTGCTTGTCAGCAGCGCCCTGGCTGTCACGCTGTACAGTATCTCCGGCGATGTAAGGCCGGTACCGTTTATCAATATTGCCCTGTACACCTTGCCGTTCTACCTGCTTACCGTGACCGTCATGCGCCTGTTCCTGGCGCCACACCCGCCTGCCGTATTGTTTGTACAGGTGCCGGCTGAACTGGCAACACCACTGGCGCGGCGCCTGACCGTGCTGGCGCTGCTCGCCTATGTGGGGGTTTTGCTGTTCTATACGCTGCTTGCCCAGAGCTTGCCGGAGTCTGCGTTCCTGCTGGCACGCGGCGTGTTTGCTGCCTTCCTGATCCTGAACCTGATCTGGGCCTTATGGCTGGTGATGCGCCTGCCGCGCCTGGCAAAAGTGCGAGGCATCAACTGGCTGGTCAACCTGATACTGATTGGTGCGCTGGTGGCGGAATGGGCGGGCTACCGGAACCTGTCTGTTACCGTGTTACGTATATTGCTGGGTACATCCATTGTCATTGGCGTGACGCTTTTCCTCGGCAGCCTGTTCAGGGACTTTTACGACTCGCTCGATGAGGGAAGCCGTCGCCGTACCCGCTCGGTGCGTCGCGCACTCGGTGTCAGGGCAGGAGAACATTTCCCCGGCCTGATATGGATACGGATTACGACGGCGCTGTTGCTGTGGGGGACAGGCGCACTGATTACCCTGCGTGTGTGGGGCGTATCGGATGCCACGCTGAAGCAGATCAGCGTCTGGTTCATGGAAGGCTTCGAACTGGGTTCCCTCAGGGTTGTGCCGGTAAGAATACTCCTGGCCATTATCAGTTTTGCCGTACTGGTGGCGCTGACGGGCTGGGTCAAGGCGAAACTCGAAAGTAGCTGGCTTAGCCGTGCGCGGATGGAACGGGGTGCCCGCGAGGCGCTGGTGACCGTCAGTGGTTATGTGTTGATCGCGGTTGCGATCCTGGTCGGGCTGGGGATTTCCGGTGTCGATTTTTCCAACCTCGCCATTATTGCCGGTGCGCTTTCGGTTGGTATTGGTTTTGGCTTGCAGAATATCGTCAACAACTTTGTCTCCGGGTTGATTCTCCTGTTTGAACGTCCGATCAAGACCGGCGACTGGGTGGTGGTGGGCAATACCGAAGGTTACGTCAAGCGCATCCGCCTCCGTTCCACGCAGATCCAGACCTTTGACCGTGCAGATGTCATCGTGCCCAACTCCGAGCTCATTTCCAACCAGGTGATCAACTGGATGCTTTACGACATGCGCGGTCGCATCCGTGTGCCGGTGGGTGTCGCCTACGGGAGTGACACGGACCAGGTAAAGGCGCTTTTGTTGCAGGTGGCGGAACAAAACCCGAAAGTGATTAACGACGGCACCGCAAACCCGCCGAAGGTTTTATTCCGGGAATTTGGCGACAGTGCACTGGCCTTCGAGTTGCGTTGTTATATCCGCAACATCGATGAGCGGGTGCAGGTGATCAGTGACCTGAACTTCGCCATCGACAGGGCTTTCCGCGAGGCGGGTATCGAGATTCCCTTCCCGCAGCGGGACTTGCACCTGCGTAGCTGGGATGCCGGCAGCGGACCTGAAGGTAATGCTCCTCCCGGAAATCCCTGATTAACCCGTCATTGCGAGCAAAGCGCGGCAATCTCCCACGGTCTGGCACCAAACTCAAAGAGATTGCCGCGCTTCGCTCGCAATGACGGTTGTCAAGTCTTGAAACCCCGCCCGCAAAGCCCGACACTGCGCGCATGAATCCCGCTTTCGTCCACCTCCACCTGCACACCGAGTACTCGCTGGTCGATGGTACGGTGCGCGTCAAGCCATTGGTGAAGGCGGTGGCGGAAGCCGGCATGCCGGCGGTTGCGGTGACAGACCAGAGCAACCTGTTCGCCATGGTCAAGTTCTACCGTGCGGCGCTGGCGGCAGGTGTGAAGCCCATTATCGGCGTGGACATCCGGGTGCGCGACCCGGAGCAGCCTGCGCAGCCGTTCCGGCTGGTGCTGTTGTGCAAGAACAGGACCGGTTACCGTAATATGACCGAGCTGGTGTCGCGCAGTTACCTGGAGGGGCAGCACCAGTCTATCCCCATGATCAATATGGACTGGTTACCCGGTTCTACCGAGGGTCTGATTGTGCTGTCGGGCGGGCGTGAAGGGGATATCGGCAGCGCCATTCTGTCCGATAACCCGGTACTCGCCGAGCAACGCCTGAAACGCTGGCAGGAACTGTTTCCCGATCATTTCTACCTGGAGTTGCAACGCACTGGTCGTGACGGCGAGGAAGACTACCTGCACGCTGCGGTGGAACTGGCGGCGCGCCATGATGTGCCTGTGGTGGCGACCAACGATGTGCACTTTCTCCGCCAGGACGAGTTCGACGCCCACGAAGTTCGCGTGTGCATCCACGATGGCCGCACACTGGACGACCCGCGGCGTATCAAACGGCATTCCGAGCAGCAATACCTGCGAACCCCGGCAGAAATGCAGGAACTGTTTTCGGACATTCCCGAGGCGCTGGAGAACAGCGTCGAGATTGCCCGCCGCTGCACACTGGAACTGACGCTGGGCAAGAACTACCTGCCGGATTTCCCGGTTCCGGACGGCATGACCATGGACGAATTTTTTCGTGCCGAGGCGCATGCCGGTCTTGAAGAGCGGCTGGCCTTCCTGTTCGATACCGAAGCGGAGGATTTCGCCGAAAAGCGCAAGCCCTACGACGAACGCCTGGAAATCGAACTCGACGTGATTCTCTCCATGGGATTTCCCGGGTACTTCCTGATCGTCGCCGATTTCATTCGCTGGGCCAAGCAAAACGGCGTACCCGTCGGGCCGGGACGTGGTTCCGGCGCCGGTTCACTGGTGGCCTATGCGCTGACCATCACCGACCTCGACCCACTCAAGTATGAACTGTTGTTCGAGCGCTTCCTCAACCCCGAACGTGTGTCCATGCCGGATTTCGACGTGGACTTCTGCATGGACGGTCGTGACCGCGTCATCGATTACGTGGCGCAACACTATGGCCGCGAGAAAGTCTCGCAGATCATTACCTATGGTTCCCTGGCGGCCAAGGCCGTGGTGCGTGATGTCGGGCGGGTACTGGGCCACCCCTATGGCTTTGTCGATCGTATCGCCAAGCTGATTCCGTTCGAGATCGGCATGACCCTCGACAAGGCGCTGGAACAGGAACAGGCGCTGGCGGATCTGTATAAAGACGACGAGGAAGTGCGCGATCTGATCGATATGGCGCGTTCGCTGGAAGGCCTGTCGCGCAATGCCGGCAAGCATGCCGGCGGTGTGGTGATCTCACCGACCAAACTCACCGACTTTACCCCGGTCTATTGCGAACAGGGCGGCGTCAATGTCGTCAGCCAGTTCGACAAGGACGATGTGGAAGCCGTGGGGCTGGTGAAGTTCGATTTCCTCGGCCTGCGCACACTGACCATCATCGACTGGGCCCTGCAGACCGCTAACAAGCAGCGAGCGGAGCAGGGTGAGCCGCCGATTGATATCGCCGCCATCCCGCTCGATGACGAGGAGGCGTTCAAACTGCTCAAGGCCTACCGGACGACGGCGGTGTTCCAGCTCGAATCGCGCGGCATGAAAGACCTGATCAAACGACTACAGCCGGACACGTTTGAAGACATTATTGCGCTGGTGGCGTTGTTCCGCCCGGGGCCGCTGCAGTCGGGTATGGTGGATGACTTCATTGCGCGTAAACACGGCGCCAAAATCGAATACCCGCACC
>JALWRY010000042.1 GCA_027080445.1 Thiohalobacter sp.
GCCTTGCTGGGCGCCATGCTCATACGGGCGCGTTGCAGGGTGATCCAGCCCTGGAAACGCAGCAGCATGGCGCCCAGCAAGGCGGTAAAAACCACCAGCGCGATGGTGGGAATCGCGCCGATAACGCTCCCGACCTTGATCAGGAAGTAGATTTCCACCATGGGAACGGCCAGAAACAGCAGGAACAGGGTGCCGACAGGGTTCATGCAGGCACCATACCCGGCCATTAGAGTGACGACAAGCAACCGGTTAGACTGTCTGTCCATGACATCACCAAATGACATCCAGCTGGTGTTCTGCACCGCGCCGGACACGGATACGGCAAGGCGTATCGCAACGGCGCTGGTGGAATATCGGCTGGCGGCCTGCGTCAACCTGTTACCCGGCGTAGAATCGCTGTACCGCTGGGCAGGCAAGGTGACGTCCGACACAGAAGTTCTGCTCATGATCAAGGCCCGTGCGGCCGACTACCCTTTGCTGGAAACGCGAATCCGGGCACTGCACCCCTACGAACTTCCTGAAATCATTGCAGTCCCACTGACTGCCGGCCTGCCGGCTTATCTGGACTGGATACGAAACCCTGACGAGGCAAAATGAAATACTGGTTCCCCGTACTACTCGCCGGCTGGATGTCGGTTGCCCATGCCGGCCTTTTTGGTGGTGATGACGAACTCCTCCCTGTCGACCAGGCCTTTGCTTTCAAGGCTTCCGTCGACGCCGATGGTCGAATCCACGCAGACTGGAAAATTGCCGACGGCTATTACCTCTACAAGGACAAGTTCCACTTCAGCAGCGACGATGGCGGCGCCTCACTGGGCAAGGCTGATTTCCCGCCGGCAAAGGTCAAGCACGACGATATCTTCGGCACCGTCGAGACCTACCGCAAGAAGATCCATATCACCATCCCGGTCATACGCCAGCCGGGTGCCGGGAATCAACTGAGTTTCACGGCGGTTTACCAGGGCTGCGCCGATATCGGCGTCTGTTACCCGCCACAGACCAAAACCGTATCCCTGACGCTGCCCGATGCGCCCGCCCCGACCGGCGGCGCGGCAACCACGGGTTCGGCGCTCGGCGCATTGAACAAGCTGGGCGCGGATTTCGGTTTTGACGACCAGAGTGAACTGTTGCCGCCGGACCAGGCCTTCCGGCTCGACGTACTGGTCAGGGACGCGAACCACATTGCCGCCAGCTGGGTGATTGCAGACGGCTATTACCTGTACCGCGACAAGTTTGAATTTGCGCTGGAACCTGTCGATGGCGTAGCGCTGCAACCGGTGCAGATGCCCGCGGGCGAGCACAAGCAGGATGAATTCTTCGGCGATATCCAGGTCTTCCACAAGGTCGTGGATGTCGATCTCGGCCTGCAACGAAAAGCCGCCGGCGCCACACCGGTCACGCTGGTGGTGAAATACCAGGGCTGCGCCGAGGCCGGCGTGTGCTACCAGCCCATGACTAAACGTATTGAGCTGATGCTGCCGCCCGCCAGCGGTGACAGCGCGGCGGCCACTACGGCTGGCCCCGGCGCAGGCGCCAGCACAGCGGCTAAAGCCGGGACGACAGCGACGACCAGCCCCCCGGCAAGCGCGCTGAGCGAGCAGGACACCATCGCACACCGCCTTGCAGAGGGCAACATCATCGCCACATTGCTGGCATTCTTCGGCTTTGGCCTGCTGCTGTCGCTGACGCCCTGCGTCTTCCCGATGATCCCCATCCTGTCCTCGATCATTGTCGGGCAGGGCTCGTCCATTACCCTGCGCAAGAGCTTTATCCTGTCGCTGGTCTACGTGCTGGCCATGGCGGCCACCTATACCGTGGCCGGCGTGGTGGCTGGCCTGTTCGGGGAGAACCTGCAAGTGGCCTTCCAGAACCCCTGGGTACTGTCCGCTTTCGCCGCCGTGTTCGTGCTGCTGTCATTTTCCATGTTCGGCTTCTATGAACTGCAAATGCCCTCGTTCATCCAGAACCGGCTTTCCAGCGTCAGTAACCGCCAACAGGGCGGGAGCCTGACCGGGGTCGCCATTATGGGCTTCCTGTCGGCACTGATTGTCGGACCCTGCGTCGCGGCCCCGCTAGCCGGCGCACTGATTTATATTGGTCAGACCGGTGACGCCGTACTCGGCGGGCTGGCGCTGTTCACCCTGAGCCTGGGCATGGGCGCGCCATTGATTGCTATTGGTGTCGGCGCCGGCAAGCTGCTGCCCAAAGCCGGCGCATGGATGGACCAGGTCAAGGCCGTGTTTGGCGTACTGATGCTGGGCGTGGCGATCTGGTTACTGGAGCGCATCCTGCCATCCTCCCTGGCCCTGGCGCTGTGGTCTGTGCTGCTGCTTATGTCCTCCGTGTACCTGGGCGCACTCGACGATCTGCCGGTCGAGGCCACCGGCTGGTCTCACCTGCGCAAGGGAATCGGCCTGGTGTCGCTGGTCTACGGTGTGCTGCTGCTGATTGGCGCTGCCAGCGGCGGCAGCGATCCACTGCGCCCGCTGGAAAACATCGGCATTGGTGGCAGTAGCGGCAACAACCCGGCGGCGGTCGCAACACCCGCCCATAAACTGGCCTTCCAGCGCATTCACTCGCTTGCCGACCTCCAGCAGGCACTGGCCTCGGCAAGCCGGGACGGCAAACCAGTGATGCTCGACTTCTACGCCGACTGGTGTATCAGCTGCAAGGAAATGGAGAAGTACACGTTTGGCGATGCCCGCGTGCAACAGGCGCTGTCCGGCTTTGTCCTGCTGCAGGCCGATGTCACCGAAAACAATGCGGACGACAAGGCGCTGCTGAAACGTTTCGGCCTGTTCGGGCCACCGGGTATCGAGTTCTTTGATACGAGCGGCAAAGAAAGGCCGGAACTGAGCGTGGTCGGGTTCAAGAAGGTTGATGAATTTCTTCAGATTATTGACCGCGCCAAACGGAAGTAACTTCCGGGGTTCTTACTTGAGGTTGTACTTCTTGATCAGGTCGTACATGGTCGGGCGACTCACGCCCAGCAGTTCCGAAGCCTGTGAAATTTTGCCACCGACGTGGCCCATGGCACGCACAATCGCCTGACGCTCCGCCTGTTCGCGAATCTCGCGCAGGTTGAAGGTGCGCGTGTCATCGACACCCGCCCCACCCAACTCCAGGTCGGACACCGAAATCTGTTTGTGCTCGGCCATGATGACGGCGCGCTTGACGCGGTTTTCCAGCTCGCGCACATTACCCGGCCAGGGGTAGGCCTCGATCGCGGCCAGCGAGTCCTTGCTGAGGCGGTGCTGCTGCTTGCCCATCTGCTTGCTGAATTTCTCCAGGAACACGCGCGCCAGCAACAGCGTGTCACCATCCCGCTCACGCAACGGCGGAATGCGGATGGTGATTTCGCTGATGCGGTAATACAAATCCTCGCGGAAAGCATTCTCCCGCGCCAGTTGCGGCAGATCCTTGTGCGTCGCGCAGATGACGCGCACATCAACTGGTATCTCCTGGCGGCCACCGACGCGCTCAATGATCCGCTCCTGCAGGAAACGTAACAGCTTGGCCTGCAAGGGCATGGGCATGTCACCCACTTCGTCGAGGAACAGGGTGCCGCCACTGGCGGTTTCGATCTTGCCGGGTGTGGTCTTCACCGCGCCGGTAAATGCGCCCTTCTCGTAACCGAACAGCTCGCTTTCCAGCAGGTTTTCCGGGATCGCGGCACAGTTGATGGCGACAAACCGGCTCTCTGCACGGCCACTCAGCGAGTGGATGGACCGCGCAATCAATTCCTTGCCCGTACCCGACTCGCCGAGCACCAGCACAGTGGCGTCGGACGGCGCGACCTTCTCCACCGTTCGGCACATCTTGAGCATTTGCGGGCTGCCGGTGATCACACCCTCCAGCGGCGATTCACCACCCGTGACATGCAGGCGCTGGTTTTCGTCCTCGATCTCGCGCAAACGGTAGGCGCGATTGACGATAAAGCCGATCAGATCCGCATCGATCGGTTTATAGAAGAAGTCGTAGGCGCCCATGCTGACGGCCTGGAGCGCGTGCGCACGGTCGTTATTGCCGGTCACGACAATCACTTTGGTGTGGGGGGCACGGGTAAGAATCTCTTCCAGCGCGCGAAACCCTTCTGTGGTGCCGTCAGCGTCAGGCGGCAGACCGAGATCCAGCGTCACAACGGGGGGATGGTGCTTTTCAATCTCGCCAAGTGCGGTTTCGCGGTCGCCGGCGATCAGGACGTCGTAACCTTCGAAACACCATTTCAACTGGGTTTGCAAACCCGGGTCGTCTTCAATAACCAGCAATTTCCTTGATTCGTTGGTCATTTGCCCTTCCATTATTGGTCTTGTCGGATGACTTTACACTATTCCCGGACTCTTCGCTAATCGGAATGCGCATTCTAAAGGTCGTCCCTTCGCCTACCCGGCTGAGCACCTCGACCTCTCCGCCAAGCCCACGAATAAATTCACGGGTTTCGTAAACCCCTATTCCCATTCCTGATTTTCCCTTGGTGCTATCGAAGGGCCGGAACAGGCGTTCACGGATAAAGGCCTCATCCATCCCTTCACCGGTATCCTGCACCTCGATCACCGCGTGATCGTTTTGTTTGAACAGCCTGACAATCACCATCCCGTCGTCCGGGGTCGCATCCTGGGCGTTTCGCACCACATGACCGATGACCGCGCCAAAGCGGTCGTGGTCGGCCTGCACCCGCAAACCGGTCGCCTGGCAATCGAGTTTGGGCGAGGGCTTGCCGGCCGACATGGTCTCCACCACAGCACCCAGCACCTCGCACACATCCTGCATGGCCAGGTTCTGCACCGGGTCGCGGCCGGCGCGCAGCTGCGCCAGCAGGCGGTTCATCTTGTTGACCGAGTTTTCGACCGTCTGGATAGCATCTTCCATGAACTGCGGGTTGTTTTTATGACGGGCTGCATTGGAAACCACCAGCGAAAGCTGCGCGATCAGGTTCTTGAGATCGTGCATGACGTAGGCCGACAGACGGCTGCAGGCCTCGAACTGGCGCGCCTGCGACAACGCCTGCGCCGCATCCAGCTGGGCGAGGTGCGCCGCCGACTGACGACCCATGATACGCAACAGGTCATAGTCTTCCCAGTTCATGGAGTGCGTTACCAGCGGCCGCGCCAGCACTATGAAACCGGACAGGCGTTCATGGAACACCAGCGGTACAATCAACCAGGTATTTTTGATCTTTTCCAGCCACTTTGGCAGCTGCAGGTCGTTGTAGGTATGCGGTGACAGGCGGTATTCCTCACAGTTGATAATCCACTCTTCGTCACGCAGGTAGTGGACCAGCGAACTGTCTGCCTCGACGTACATACTGTCTTCGTCGAGCGGCATCTGCCAGTTGGCCACCGGCCGGTAAATTCCACCCTCCCGGTACAACCAGAGCGCCCCGCCGGGGCATTCGTGTACATCGGCGATCGCCTTTATGGCCCGCTCACGGAGTTTTTCATCCGGCTCGGACGAGGTCAGCGTATAGATGAACCGCAACCACTCCTCGCGGTACTCGAACTTGTAATGGAAAAAATGCTTGTTGATAAACACACGGAGACTGGCGCGCAACTGCCCGGAAAACAGCAGGATTGCCAGCATCAACACCGCACCAAACAGGAAGATGATCTCGCCAACCGTACCCCAGGTACCACCATACTGCTTGATGAAATAACCGCCGACCCCCATTGCCAGCAGGTAGAAACTTGAGCCCAGCAATGCGGCCGTGTGGAACACCACGCGGCGTGACACAAAGATATCCAGCGACCATTGCGGGTCACGTACCGCTGCTACACCGATGACCGGCACGACAATGGCGTTGATAAAGCCTCTTGCGCTCCACAACAGCGGGTCGACGCCGCCAAATAACAAGGCATGCGAGTAGAGGTAAAAATCATAGGCGAAGATTGCGCCCAGGCCGATGCACAGGTATTTGACCGAACGGCGCGATTCGGGCCGGGCATTACGGATAAGCTGCTCAACAAGCACCAGGCCGACAACGGCCATGACAAGGAAGCCCGCGAGCAGCAGGTCAATACCGGCAAAGACCGTGGCGGTACTCCTGGAGAAGCCCCGGTACAACACCAGCACGGTTAGCAATAGCGTGAAACTGGAAAGCATGCCCAGCTTGCGGCGGAAATACTGTGAAGACTCGACCGGGTCCTGGTAAGCCGCACTGAGGACACGCACGACAAAGGCCAGCAGGAACAGGTCCCGCAGAGGTTCCAGCAGGTAGGACAACAATACCGGCCCTTCACCGCTGGCGGTTGCGGCAGTAATTCCCATCCACAAGGCACTGACCAGCGACGCCAACATAAGGGCATGCTTGTGTGGCCGGTTACGCCGCCCTGTCATCAGCACCAGCGACGTCACCAGGAACACCCCGGCGCCTGTGGCATAGCTGATTATTCCGATGTTATCCATTCAGTGATTATCCAGCGCATGGCCTCAATCAGACCCGTGACTGTAGCGCAATACCGGGTGTGTCGGCCAGACTGACAGATTGAGTCAAAAGACAAAAACTGGCGGAACCCGCCAATCAACTGTTATCACATTGATTTTCGGCGGATTTATAGAGGACTTTAGCCCATCGCCTGAATTTTTGATTCAGGCGATGGGGTGATTTTTTACAGGGATTTTAGTGTGGCGCGGGCTTCTTCTATGCCCTGGTAGGTGTAATCGCCGTCGGTAGCCTTGCTCAAATGTTTACGGGCGGCAGCCTTGTCACCTTGCTTGAAGTACGCCATACCCAAGTGGTACTGGAAGACGGGGACCTTGGGTGCTTTCTCGACAACACCTTTGAGGATTTTAATAGCCTTGTCGTAGTCCCCCTTGCGGTAATAGACCCAGCCGGCCGTATCCTGGAAGGCAGGCTGATTGGTTTTTTCCAGCTTGGCGGATAACTCGACAGCCTTGTTGAGGCTGGCGTCATCGGTGCGGTGGTCTGAAAGCAGGGCTGCCAGGTTATTGGTACCGATTGCGTTACCAGGCTGTTTTTCGAGTACTTTTTCATACATAGCAATTGCTGCGTCATAATCCTGCTGTCGTTCACGTATTCCGGCAAGACCAATCATAAGGCGTACATCGTCTGTCAGCACCTTAAGCCCATCCTCGTATGCCTGTACTGCACCTGCAAGATCCTTATTTGCCAAACGAGTCTGCGCCAATTTTGCGTAGACCGTGGAGTCTCGCGGATTAACTTCAAGTTGCCGTTCGAATGATGCTTCAGCCTTGATGAAATCCTTTTCAGCAAGGTAGACATTACCCAGGAGATTGTTAGCGGCCTTATCATCGGGCCTTACCTTCAAGAGTGCCAGCAAGCGCTGTTCTGCCTTGTCGGCCTGCCCAGCTTTTATTTCCAAATTAATCAGCGCGGTGAGCAGTTTTACCGAACCCGGCGCTTTCTCAATTGCTTTCTCATATTGGTCGATGGCAGGAACCAGCTTCCCTTGCGCAACCAGCAAGCTTCCTTTCCTGTAATAACCCTCTGCGCCACCAGGATTAATATTTTGTAACTGATCAACAACACTAATCGCTTCTGCATAATGCTTCTGTGAAGCCAACACATCAGATTTCACCAGTAGTGCGGCGACACTAGCCGGATTTTTTGCAAGGATCTTATCCAGGATTTCAATAGCAGCCTTGTATTTACGTTGCGCAAGACGCAAGCGCGCCTCAAGGATATAGCCATCCTCATTATCAGGAGCACTCTTTTGTATTTGCTTGACAACTTTGTTCATACCAGCAACGTCACCCTTACGTGCCAGCAACTCGAATTTCTTTTTGAGTGCCTTTTGATTAGCCACATCGAGTTTTAGTGCGGCGTCTGTCTGTTCGATGGCACCATCGATATCACCATTCTGAGCAAGCAATTGCGCCAGAGACAGGCGTAGCTTGATGTTATCCGGGTTACTCTCGACCCCACGCTTCAGCGTATCCAGCGCCAGGCTTTTCTCGCCGTTGGCGAGATGAGCATTTGCAAGTAGGTTCAGCAGGTCGGCGTTGTTTGGCTGATCCTTCAGCACGGAACGAAAATCATTTATAGCATCAACATAATCTTTTTCACTGGCCTCAAGCCTGCCTTTTAATATCAAAGCATCATTATCACGTGGATTCTCTTCCAGTACTTCCTTGATCAATATCGGCACCTGTTCATTATGCATATCCTCACTTGCAAGTATCTGCGCAAGCATGACACGCGCCCTCAGGCCCTCTGGCTTCTTACCTTTACTATCAATCAGTTTTTTTAGTAGTTGTTTGGCTTCACCTCTTTGACCACTATCCAGGTACAATCTGACAAGTGAGAACTGTAACTCAGCGATACCCGGACGTTTCTGAACAAATTCCTGAAGCTTTTTAACAGCGACTTTTCTGCTCTTATGTGATGCCAGAAACCTGGTAAGTAACAAATAGCGCTGCGCATCCTCCGGCGCAGCATCGATAGCATCATTCAGAACTCGCTCCGCTTCACCAATCTTGTTGAACCGGGTTAGAAATGATGCCAGGTATAAACGATGCTTTAATTCATCAGGATGCTCTTGCACGATCTCCCTGAGGATTTTTTCGGATTTTTCATACTGCTTGGTATTTGCATAATGTGCAGCCAACCTCTGCCTTAGAACGATTGACTCAGAATTGGCTTTAATAGCATTGCGCAATACTGTTTCAGCATCACTCTTACGCCCACTCTCATCATATAGACGCGCTAGAAGTACAGCGGCTGGCTGTAGTCCGGGCTCACGCTTAATCACTTTCTCTAACTGTGATACTGAACGGTCATTTTCACCATCATTAGCCCAAAGGGCTGCCTCCAGCGTTAGCATGTCATCATTCTCGGGATCTCTCGCCCGGATTGCTTCCACCTCTTTTTGCACCAGAGCAAGCGCATTTGCAGCTGCAGTTTTATTCTTTCTTGCCCGCATCGCAGATGCCTGAAGCAAGTAGAATTTCGCCAAATTTACTCGTGGCTCAATCATCTCGGGATCGAGCTCAGAGGCTTTCTTGTAGTCACCGAATGCCTTAGCCCAGTTCTCCTTTTTTTCCTCAACCTCCCCGAGATGCAAATACGCTTCTGCATCCTTCGCGTCAATCCGCAGCACATTCTTGAATCCCACCCTGCC
>JALWRY010000043.1 GCA_027080445.1 Thiohalobacter sp.
CGGATTTTATCGCTGTTTACCTGGATACCGGGCCTGGCGATGTGGCCGGTGTCGGTGACAAACCGCACTTCACCTCATCCCAGGTGCTGGGATCAGATGACATGCTCGACCTGGTGCGCGGGCTGGCTTCCGGCGATGCCGTGGAATTCGGCAACGCCTTGCTGTTCGACAGTCTGTTGCAGCTGGTGGCGGTCCCGATTGAAAATCCGCTGGGTGGCCGGGTTGGCGCACTGCTTGTCGGCAAGCGGTTTTCGCAACAGGATTTGCAGGGATTGCGCGAACTGGTTTATGCCGACATGGCGGTGTTCAGTAACAGCGTCATACTGGCCAGCAGTATCCCGGCTTTGAAAACACAATTGCCGTTGCTCAATACGATCGATGCGTCACAGCGTGGCGAAGTGCTGGATATGGGCGGGGAACGTTACAGCGTTCGCGTACTCCCCGTGCTGAACCATGCCGGTTCCGGCCAGAAAGCCGCGAGTGTATTACTGGCGGTACCGCATTCCAGTTACTGGGCGCCGTTCCAGGTACTTGGCGGCAATGCGCTGTATTTTTCCTTGTTGATCCTGTTGCTGGCCGGGCTGTTCGGCATCAGTATCAGCCGTCGTTCGTTGACACGGCCGATCCAGTTACTGGCGCGAGCGACACAGGCTATTGCCAATGGCGATATGACACAGAAAATCAGGCTGGCGCGCAAGGATGAGCTTGGACAGCTGATGAGCTCGTTCAACGCGATGCTGGGTGCGCTGAACGCCTCCCAGAACGAACTGAAGAACAGTCGCAGGCGGTTCCGGGATTTTGCCTCGAGTTCATCTGACTGGTTATGGGAAACAGACCGCTCCGGGCATTTCACCTTTGTATCGACCAGTGTGTCGGAGACGCTGGATATCCCGGCCGAGAACTGGCTGGGCAGAACACCGTCCGAAGTGTTCCCGGGTTCAAACCTGGGGGAACTGATGTCATTGCTGCGTTCCGCTGACGACCGGCGCGATGTGTTCAAGGAAGTCGAAATCTGGGTGTATGCACGAAACGGCGACCCGCATTGCCTGCGCCTGAACGGCGTCCCCGTATTTTCCGGGAAAACCCTGAGGGGTTACCGTGGCACGGCGCGTGATATCACCAAGATCAAGCAGGATGAAAAACGTATGGTGATACTAGCCAACCAGGATCACCTGACCGGCCTGTCGAACCGGCGCCGCTTTATCGAGGACCTGAATCACGAGATACGCCGTGTTGAGCGTGATGAACAATGCGGTGTGCTTTTGCTGATCGATATCGATCACCTGAAACTGGTCAACGATACTGCCGGCCACGCAGCCGGTGACCAGATTATTGTGCAGATTGCCGGTTTGCTGAAACGCGCCTCAAGGGAAGAGGATTTCATTGCGCGCGTCAGCGGGGACGAATTTGCTGTGGCCTATTCAGGCATGGATGAGGCGCTGGGTATCGAGAAGGCCGGCGAGTTGCTGGAACGTATCGGGCAACTGAAACCGCGTTATGGCGGACGCAGCCTGAACGTGTCGGCGAGTATCGGTATTGTGACTTTCCCTGCGCAGGGCAAGGCGCCGGTGGAGTTGCTGGCGAAGGCCGACGCTGCGATGAGTTCCGCCAAGCGCAGCGGACGTAACTGCATACGCAGTTATGATGAAAGCGACATGATGCGCGAGGAAATGGATAACCAGCTGGTGTGGAAGGACCGCTTGCTGGAGGTGCTGGACCATGACGCACTGGTACTGGTGTTCCAGCCTATTGTTGCCGTTGCTGTCGGACAGACCTCGCACTACGAAGTGCTGGTGCGTATGCGCGAAAAGGATGGCAGCCTGGTGCCGCCCGGCAAGTTTATCCCGGCCGCCGAGCAGTTCGGGCTGATACAGCGTGTCGATCGCCAGGTGCTTAGCCGGGCGATCCGTTACCTGGCCGAGTTGCCACCGGCATTTGCGCAAACGGCATTTTCCATCAACCTGTCGGGGATGTCGGTCGGCTGCCAGGAAACCTATGTGTGCATCGAACGTGAAGTGCGTGAGTCGGGTGTCGATCCCGCGCGTATTACCTTTGAAATCACCGAAACTGCGGCCTGTGAACACCTGAGCAGTGCAATGGAGTTTATTCAGAAAATCCGTCAGCTGGGCTGCCGGATTTCACTCGATGATTTCGGTGTGGGATTTTCTTCGTTCTCCTACCTCAAGCACCTGCGTGCCGATATTCTCAAGATCGATGGCAGTTTCATCCGCGATATACACAACAACAATGCCGACCAGTTGTTCGTCAAGGCGCTGGTTGATGTGGCGCGCGGAATGGGTATGCGTACGATTGCGGAGTTTGTCGAAAACGAACAGGTCTATGATCGCGTGCGCAGTCTCGGTGTTGACTACGTACAGGGTTACTACCTGGGCAAACCACAGCCTGAACTGGTTCCAGTCACTATGGAAGGTCGTTCCCCGGTCAGTATCTCGGTGGCCTGATCAGGCCAGGCGCTTTCTTGCCCGGACGATGGCCTCTGCAACCTGTTTCATGCATTGATTGATATGCCGAGTAAGTGCAGTTGAACCGTAACAGCAAATAATGTACAAATACGCGACGCGTTACGGTGAGTCAATATAAGCCACATGGATTCGGTGCAATCAAACAATTAAGTTTTTAGCGCCGCCGCTGGAAAATTGGGGGAACTCGTTTATGGCGATTGTCAGCGGTCTCTTTTTCTTTATAAAAGAGATTCTTGGAAGATTCAGCTACCCCCTCAATCCGGTCGCTATCGCTAAAACCATTGCATGTGTAGTTATTACCCTATCTCTTCTTCAACCAGGGGTGTCTTCTTCTATTGAGGTTGTGACTGGGGACCTTGCCCCGCGTGGAAATGCCGACGGTATTCTGAATGCCGCAGATCTGATGGTTCTGGAGCGCATCGTACTGGAAGGCCAGACCCCAAGTGCTGAAGAATTGCTTGCAGGCGATGTTGCACCCCTCGGCAGTCCCGATGGCGAGCTTAATGCGGGTGATCTGGTAGTGTTGGAGCGGGCAGTATTCGGTTTGATCACGCTCCCGGTCACAACCAGCAACGATCCTCCCTTACCTGCAGATATCAATTTAATTTCTGTAAGTGACCCGCTTTCAGGACAGGTGCAGATAACAGGGGTGGCAGGAAGTGTGGCGGGGGGTGCCACAGTCGCTATTGTCAACTTCGAAACAGGGGATAGCGTACTGGTTTCGGCCAACACGGATGGAAGTTTCACTGCCGGTCTTCAGGCGGATTTTGGCCATACATTGTCTGTTGCCATACTGGATTCAGGCGGTAGCCCGGGTCCATCGGTCAGTGTTGGCGTGGGCACAATTATTGACATGCAAATCACTTCTCCACAGGAAGGAGTCCTGATTGACTCTGATTCAGTGCTGGTGAGCGGCATTATTAATGGACCTGTGAATACCGGGGTGACTGTCAACGGGCAGGTTGCCTGCGTGATCGGTAACAGATTTTATGCAGAAAATGTCCCTTTATTGATGGGTGGCAATAACCTGATTGTCAAAGCAAAGACGGTGGATGGCCTAACAACATCCCTAACCCGCGCGGTCAGCAGTGGCGGGCCGGGCCTGATGAGGCTCAATGTCGATTCGCCCTGCGGTTACGCAGCACATACTGCCGCGTTTACGATTATTAACGACAGCAATTTGTCGATTCAACAAATCGATATTGACTTTGATGGTGACGGCGTTTCTGACCTTGGAACAACAGATCCTGCGGCCATTTCAGAATATACCTATTCAAATCCCGGCGTGTACCCGGTAACAGCGACAATTACAGATGCGCTTGGCGCAACGTATTCCCTGGTTTCAACCGTAGTAGTCAGTGATGTCTCGGTAACAGACAGCATGCTTCAGGGGCTTTACGTGCAGATGAAGGATCGTCTGCGCAGGGGTGCGACAGAAGGTGCGCTCAATACGGTCAGTTCGGCAGCGTATGAAAAATATCGTGACATCTTCGCCGGCCTGGACGGCAGCTTGAGTGTGATTGTCGATCAACTCGGCGTCATTGATGCATCGTCGATCGGTGCTGAGATGGCGGAGTACCTGATCGTTAGGGAAGAAGCCGGTGTCAGATATGACTACATGATTTATCTGATGAGGGGTGAAGACGGTGTATGGCGCATAAACAGTATGTAACAAGCTGTGAAGGCCCGGGTCGGTGCGATGAGACCGGTAACACAACATGCATATCAGAATTCCATTTCGAAACGCGATTCCAGTCTCCTGCTGGATTTGGGAATAAGTGATATCAGTCCTCGCGATCCCTTCGGAAAAAGATATTTGGATATATCTGGTGGCAGGATAGAAGAACGGGAAGGTCAAATGTTCAGTACTGATAAAGCGCGGATCCCTGGAATAGTAGCACCGTTCTCCATCCAGGGCTGGCTCATGCGAGGCGCCATCCGCGAGGACGATTACCTGAGTAATTTCGATGCTAAAAACCCGCAGGATGACCCCTACGGGATGTTTAACCGCCCGCTGCGTCATTTCTATGATCCCATCAACCACAAGGGCCTGCTGGCGTTTACGCCGGCACCAGACTGGGCGACCGGCGGTAAGGATAGCTTTGTGAAATTGGCCGCGTTACGTGGCGTATCAACAGCGGGTAGCCGTTTTATGCCCACCGGGAAATTCCTATGAAACAAATGGCTGGCAAACGCATCACGGCAATGGGTGTGGTGTTCTTTCTGTTCTCCATGACCCTGTCCGGTTGCGCTGCCATACGCAGTTGGGATGAAGTCCGCGGCAGGGTGCTGGATGCGGATACCAAAGAACCAGTCGAGGGTGTCGTGGTAGTTTATCACTGGGAAGGTACCGCCAGTAGCATCGTTGTCAGCAGGGACCAGTGCTACCACGTTGAAAGTGCGGTAACAGATGCGGGCGGGGTTTTTACCATACCGGCATGGAACGAGTCCTTTGGCAACCCGCAACATATGAATCTTGACCCAAAGTGGCGCTTCATGAAGCTTGCGTATAAACCTGGATATCGCATGTCGGAGTTGTCGTACAAGGAGCAGGCACAACAGCAGAATCTTATTTACCTTAAAAAATATGAACCAAAAATCAGGAAAGAACGGTTGTGGTATCTGAGGGAAGAACAGTTGTGGTATTTGCTGGACGTAATTAGAAACTCTGAATGCGGTGAAGCGGAGAACATGAGAGAAGAGTTGCTTCAATTTTATAGCGGGATTTATTTTAAAGCCGAAAAACTTGCCAGGACAAACAAAGAGCAGGAAATCGTTGACAAAATAAAACGGGCGATCGTTATATTGCTTTCTGGCTCGGAAAATGAACCTTCGAAAGAAGAAATAAACAGATTTTTTGAAAAGTCTATAAAGGAGCCGTCCCGGTGAGAAAGCTCACACTCCTGGTGGTCGCTCTTCTTTATGGGATCGTTGCACATGCATATGAGTTGGGAACGCATGCAAGACTGACGCAACAGGCGTACTCCCGTTCTGTTTTACAAACGGATGTGACGCTCTTCAGGGATCTGGGTGTCGACAAACTGGATGCCGACAAACCCTTTGGGGAATCGTATCTGGATGTATCAGGAGGACGAATAGAAGAGCGTACAGGAAAAACATTTAGTACAAATGATAAGCGTATGCCAGGAGATACAATGCCATTCTCCATCCAGGGCTGGCTCATGCGAGGCGCCATCCGCGAGGACGATTACCTGAGTAATTTCGATGCTAAAAATCCGCAGGATGACCCCTACGGGATGTTTAACCGCCCGCTGCGTCATTTCTATGATCCCATTAATCACAAGGGCCTGCTGGCGTTTACGCCGGCACCAGACTGGGCAACCGGTAGCAAGGACAGTTTTGCGAACCCGGTCTTGCCAGATACGACCAGAAGAAACCATTTTACGCTGCTCGATGCGCGTGAATCCGAGTTCCGGGCCTTGACCGGTAAAGACCTGGACTGGAACACGGTCGCCGCCAACAAGGCCGAGCGTGACAAGTACTGGGCGACGGTATTCCGGGCGTTGGGTGATGTGCTGCACCTCGTACAGGATATGGGGCAACCGCAGCATACCCGGAATGATCGCCATTCGGGCAATAAATATGATGGCTTTACCGTGTTCAGGGGACACAAAAGCGTATTTGAAGCTTATGTCGATGCCCGGGCGAAACAGGAGAAATTTTTTGTTCGCCCATCGCAAACGGGCGGCGGAACACTAACAAATGTACCTGTGCAGAGGCTGAACTACTCGGGCTACCCGATCCCGGTGTTTGATGATTTTGCTTCCTATTTCAGTACCTGGCACATTGATGGGCCCGATCCGCTATCGAGACGCGGTCTTGCTGATTATTCCAACCGGGGCTTCTTTTCGGCCGGCACGAATTTCGGCAATACGGGAAATTACCTGTATCCCGATCCGGACCCCGAGTCAGGTGTCTATATCAGTGGCCTGGTTACCACCGACTGGAAGGGGGATCTGCTGCCAAACGGGGAGGCTATAAAGGTACTGCGCGGCACAGTCAATGATTCACTCACGGGAAGCCGGGATCAGGCGGCGTTGA
This sequence comes from Thiohalobacter sp., assembly GCA_027080445.1. Classification (GTDB taxonomy): domain Bacteria; phylum Pseudomonadota; class Gammaproteobacteria; order DSM-19610; family DSM-19610; genus Thiogranum. The sequence goes on from JALWRY010000043.1 coordinate 6,546, forward strand.
GCAGCTTTGGCTTATGGGATCAATTTCTGGTCAACAAGGGTCAGACAGCTCGACACACGCTTACAAAGGTCAACTATGACGACATGGCGAATCTGTTGATTCCCAGGACGGTGGCCTACTCGGCAGGGGTCATCAATCATTTTTTCCGCGGCAGACTGGAAATCAGGATTGATCAGTATACGGGGCAATCGGTCACGCTGAAGTTTGTAAACCGTTCAAATGCGGACACCCTTTATAGCCAGGATGGCTTGAATGAACTGTCGGTCGTTTATCGCTACGAGGGTGCAAACGGTGAAGTGTTTGGAACATCGGAGGCAGACGTCAGCCTGGCGTCCGGTGATGATGTCCCGCCGGATGCGGTTAGTGCACAGTCCTATACGTTTACCTTTCAACCGCCTGTACCCCCGGATGCGAAGGATTTGACACTGCAACTTGTCTACCGGGGAAAGCTCGGCAAGGAAACGGATGCGGTGGCTGTCGGTTCGATTGAAATGACTTCGCCCGGTTTTATATTCAATCCGGGCAGTACCCCAGCGGACGGCATCGGCGGGTCTCGCTATATCTACAGGGAAAACGGCAAATGGGTGCTGAGCAGCGAGCAGGGGCTTGTTTTCGGGAACATCGACTGGAAAGGCTGGTATGTGAACGGAAAACCCACGCAGGTGCTCAGCTGGCAGGGACCTGCAAGTCGATATTTTCACGATAACGGCGGATTCACGCCGAACGTTTACTATAATGGCGAGCTTTTTTCTGTTGCGCCATACCCGGTTCTCGGAGCTGCGCTGAACAAGGACGCGACCGGAGACAGCTGGATTGTTGTTATATGCCAGAACGGCAGTAATGACCTAGTCCTGAAACGCCCGTTTACAAAAAATACATCGACTGCATCATATGATCCAGCCCTTAATCCCGGGGGTTGGAGAGTGCTGGGCGAGTTCGCGCCGCAAAGTGGTTATGCTCCGCCGGATAGACCGTGGTTTTTTAATGGCAGTGGTACAGAGGCGCAAACCATGCGTGTAAGCAGCGCTGTTCTTGCGGACGGCCTTGAGCGCTTGAAGATTACTGTCGGGGGAAATAGTGCAATAATCGAGTATCTTGGGAATCTTGCCGGTAAATCTTCGTTTGGCTATAAAGGTGGTAACGGCTGTGTTACCAGGCATGAGGAAAATATGCAATGTTCGGGGACTTGGGATAATCCTACTGGTAGTGGAACCACAGATAACGTCTGGGATAACCGCTATTCCAGAAGTACCGGTTGGACAGGCAGTTATGTTGTTGCTGTTGACTATATAGACGAGCGTGAAACGCTTGCGACGTTGTCATTAGATGATGTGTTCCTGGAAAATATACACTCCACGAATGATCAGCACGGTACTTTAATATGCTATTTGCAGAATGATGGTGGTAACGGAATTGATAGTGCGTCAGTTGATCGTAAGGACGATTCAGGCAAAACGCAGACGATAAACAGGATGTTGCGACTCAGCAGTGAGAAAATCACTGATCTTGTTATTAACCAGCGCGATTATACCAATGCTTCAACTTGGCCTCATGGTAAATATAAGTGCCCGCTTCGTAAGATCAATCCCCTTGACTACTCCGGTTGTATTTCTGAAAAACATGGTGAGGTGACACTTAATAACCGAGAAATCAGTCGACGAATAGACTTTATGGATCTAAGGAATGGAACGGTATTGTCCTCTGCGCTAACAAAGGATGAAGTGTATTTATCGCGTGTTGATGCGGTAAACCAGGATATCAGTGCGGTTGCTCCTGTTCTTGTTCAGAGCGATAAAACGACGATATCCAGCTATGAACTTTGGTTGGACGGTACACATAGGGTACTCTATTCAAACAGCGCGACAACACCGGGCGCAACTGCTGCATTTTCTCCAACAAACGTTGCAGACTGGAAGTTGAGCACGCTGTGTCGAACGCAAAGCACTGTCGGGCAAGGAGGCTCATTCTCTAGCATGACCGAAAAAATCACGGTTCCGCTAGGCGTTCCATCAGGAAATATTGTCAGCGATTTATCGGGTAATATATTCGCTTCCATTCAGTATAGGGATGTTAATGGTGATCAACAGGGCTTTAACTTTTTGACAAACGGGGATCCTGCCGAGATTACAGGTATAACGAACTTAGGCGCAATTTATTCCCCGATAGGATTGAGGTAATACTGAACGTCAGTTCACTGCACAAATCTGTTGGTTCTTTACCAACTGAGCGGGTAACTGGAGAAATTATGGTCATAGATGCCATAGTTGATATTTATCTTACATGCCTTGTGATATGAATGCGCATACAGATTGCGGTAACCTGGTTCTGAATGATTGCATTCAGTATCTCGGTGGCCTGATCAGGCCAGGCGCTTTCTTGCCCGGACGATGGCTTCTGCAACTTGTTTTGGTGCGGTGCCGCCAAAGTGATTGCGCGCCGACACGGAACCTTCCAGCGTCAGTACCTCAAAGACATCCTTGTCGATGACCGACGACAGCGCCTGCAGTTCGGGCAAGGCCATGTCTGACAGGTCGCGTCCGCTATCAATGCC
>JALWRY010000044.1 GCA_027080445.1 Thiohalobacter sp.
TTCGATGCCCTCGGGCAGTAACCAGCGATTGTTGTTTTTAATCACGTCGGTATCGTCCTAGCGAACCCAGTACAGTAAAGCCACACCGGCCAGCATACTCACCAGCCCGGCAATGCGCAGGCTGTGGTCGTCCATCTGCGCCAGGGTAGCCATCATACGCTTCACGGCGCCCGGGTTGATGAACGGCGCAATGCCCTCGATGACCATCAGCAACGCCAGCGCCGCCCACAGATCACTCCACATCGCACACTCCAAAAAAAAGCCGGACGATAGACTATCGTCCGGGCTCTGTATTATACGTCATCCGCCGGCCAGGAGCCTGTCGGACCTGGGAACAATCTACTGCGCTGATGGGAGAGCGGCCCAAATCTCCGCAATTTTTCGTTGCGTAGAATAACTATGCGCCTCAAAATTGCGAAAATTTGTGCTCGCTCTCCCAACATGCTCGCTACGATTGCCCAGGCCCGACAGGCTCCTGCGTTATTTCTTTGCCTTGCCGAAATAACGGAAGAAATCGCTGTCCGGGCTGAGCAACATCATATCGCCGCTGCCGCCGAGACTTTCACGATAGGCCTCCAGACTGCGATAGAAGCTGTAGAACTCCTTGTCCCGGCCGTAGGCCTTTGCGTAAACATCCGCCGCTGTGGCATCACCCTCGCCGCGCACTTTCTCGGCATCCCGGTAGGCTTCGGCAATAATCACCTGACGTTTGCGGTCGGCATCGGCCTTGATTCTCTCCGCCGCCTCAAAACCCTGCGACCGGAATTCCTTGGCGACGCGTGCCCGTTCCGCTTTCATGCGGCGATACACCGAGTTGCTGACCTCGGCCGGCAGGTCAATACGCTTGATGCGCACATCTTCTATCTCGATACCGATTTCCTGCGCCTGTACATTCGACTCCGCCGTCAGTGCGCGCATGATCTCATCGCGCTCGCCGGACACCACCTCGTTGATGGTGCGCTTGCTGAACTGCCCACGCATGCCATCCTTGATGATCTGTTCCAGCCGCAGTCGTGCATGGCGTTCATCACCGGACACGGCCGTGTAGTAGCGCGTGACATCCGCCACCCGCCACATCACGAAGGAATCAACGATCAGGTTTTTCTTTTCCGCCGTCAGAAAACGTTCCGGCTCGACATCCAGCGTCAGGAGACGCGAATCAAACTTGCGCACATTGTTGATGAACGGCATTTTAAAATGCACGCCGGGCTTGAAATCCGCCTCGGTGATTTCACCCAGCCGGAACATGATGGCCTTCTGCCACTGGCTGACGGTAAACACCGACTGGCTGCCAATCACCAGTATCACCAGTAGCAGCGCCAGGACAAAACCTTTCCTGTTAGCCATTAGCGTGTCCCCCTGGTGCGTCGCGCCGGTCGCGGTGCCGGCGACTTGTCCGTCAGCGTCCCCGTCAGCGCGTCACTGACATTCGTTCCGGTGATACGTTTGGCAGTATTTTGCTTCATCAGCTGATCCAGCGGGAGATACATCAGGTTATTGGCATTGTCACTGTCCACAATGACCTTGTTGGTTCGCGACAATACCGTTTCCATGGTCTCCAGGTACAAGCGCTGGCGCGTGACTTCCGGCGCCTTCTTGTATTCCTTGAGCAAGGCAGTAAAGCGACTGGCGTCACCCTGTGCCTTGGCAATCAGCGATTCCTTGTAGGCCTGAGCTTCCTGTGTCAGGCGAGCCGCCCGACCACGCGCTTTGGGAATGACCTCATTGGCATAGGCTTCAGCCTCGTTCTTCAGGCGTTCCTTGTCCTCACGCGCCTTGATCGCATCGGAAAAAGCACCCTGCACTTCTTCCGGCGGCTGGGCATCCTGCAGGTTGACATCAGAGACCAGTAAACCGCTGTCATACTTGTCCAGCGTCGCCTGCATGGATTTCTCAACACGACTGACCACCTCGGCGCGGCCTTCTTTCAGCACAAAGTCCATCTGGCTCTTGCCGATGACTTCGCGCACAGCGCTTTCCGCCACCTGTTTCAGTACCGCCTCGGGCTGACGCACATCGAACAGGTATTTGCCCGGATCACTGATCTGGTACTGAACGGCCAGTTTGACGTTAACGATATTTTCATCCTGGGTGAGCATCAGCGCTTCGCGTTCAACCGTCAGGCCTGCCTGACCGCCGGTGCCGGAACGATAGCCGATTTCAACAAAACGGCGCTGCTCGACGTTGACGATTTCGACCTGCTCTATGGGATAAGGGATATGCCAGTGCGGGCCGGGCATGGTCGCCTCGGTATAGGCGCCGAAACGCATGACCACACCCCGGGTACCCGCATCGACAATGTAGATACCGGAAAACAGCCACACGATGAAAACAATACCGGCAATCAGCCCGAATCCTCCCGCCAGGCCCTTGCCCGATGGACCGCCGCCCGAGCCGCCACGCCGGCCGCCGCCAAACAGGCTGCCGAGCTTGTCCTGCATTTTCCTGACAACTTCATCGAGATCCGGGGGGCCCTGGTCGTTACGACCACCCCACGGATCCTTGTTATTACCGCCTCCCGGTTCATTCCAGGCCATGTATGACTCCGTTATGCAAAAAATGCTGAATTTTGGTGCTCGAAACAGGGGATTCTAGGGAGCTTGCGCCGCGCCCGCAACATTGAAAACCTCCCGGTCCGTGTGGAGCGTAACTTCCAGCCCCTCACGACGGTACAAATCGTCCAGTTCCCTGCGACTGATGCTCACCTCCAGCCACCAACCACCGGCCGGATCCGGTTGTTCAGTCAACACCTCGCCGGTTCGGTAGATCGAAGCACGCAGGCGCCCGGCCCCGGGTGACAAATGTAACCAGCCACGCACCTGGTCGGGCATAAAAACTTCGCACAAGGCGCTCTCCAGCAGGTCCAGACCTTCACCGCTGGCTGCCGAACACCAGACCCGGGTAACCTTGCCATTGGTATCACGCAACAAGCGGGCAGGTTCACCGCTCAGGTCAATCTTGTTGTAGACCATCAATTGCGGCACCTCGCTGGCGCCAATGTCCGCCAACACTTCATTGACCTGTTCAATACGCGTCTGGCGCTCGGGATCGTGGGCATCCACCACGTGTAGCAACAGATCGGCTTCCAGTGTCTCCTCCAGCGTGGAGCGGAATGCCGCCACCAGGTCGTGTGGCAGCTTGCGCACGAAGCCCACCGTGTCGGCCAGCACCACCGGCCCGAACCCGGGCAGGTCGAAGCGTCGCAGGGTGGGGTCGAGTGTGGCGAACAGCTGGTCGGCCGCGTACACATCCGCCGCGCACAGCCGGTTAAACAGGGTGGATTTGCCGGCATTGGTATAGCCCACCAGCGATACGGTGGGGACCTCCGCTCGGTTGCGCGCGCGGCGCCCCTGGGCGCGTTGGCTGCGCACCTTCTCCAGGCGCTTGTTAATTTGCTTGATACGATTTCCCAGCAAACGGCGATCGGTTTCGAGCTGGGTTTCACCCGGGCCGCGCAGACCGATACCGCCCTTCTGACGTTCAAGGTGAGTCCAGCCACGGATCAGGCGGGTGGAAAGATGACGCAGCTGCGCCAGTTCCACCTGCAACTTGCCCTCGAAGGAGCGGGCGCGCTGGGCGAAAATATCCAGGATAAGACCGGTACGGTCCAGCACGCGGGCACTGAATAATTTTTCCAGGTTGCGTTCCTGGCTCGGCGACAGTTCATGGTTGAAAATGACCAGCTCGGCCGCTTCAGCCATCAGCAGTTCATGTATCGACTCGGCCTTGCCGGAACCCACATAAAATCGTGAGTCCGGTGCATTACGGCTGGCCGTGACGGTGCCAACCGGCTCCGCACCGGCGGAACGCACCAGGTCAGTAAACTCCAGTAGATCTTCCGGCTCGGATTCGCCAGGAAAATCGACATGAACGAGAATCGCCCGTTCACCGCTATCGGGACGTTCAAACATGGGAAAATTCGACACCGGCTCCCGTCACTGCGGGACCCGGCATCGTGGATTGTCGGCAGGAATCAGCTATTACCAGCGTCGGAATTATGGTTATCATCACCACTCGCCAGGCGCACATTACGCGCCGGCACAACCGTCGAAATGGCATGCTTGTATACCATCTGACTGACGCTGTTCTTGAGCAACACCACAAACTGATCGAAAGATTCAATCTGGCCTTGTAACTTAATACCATTCACAAGATAAATGGCAACGGGAATACGCTCCTTGCGGAGTGCATTCAGGAAAGGTTCTTGCAGCGACTGCCCTCGGGCCATGTCATTTCTCCTTCTTTTCGTAACGTGTACCTGTGCGATCTCCAGCCGGGCGATCAAATGCCCACGGTGACACGGATTTATAGTGCCACATCCCGTGTGGTTAAACATTTTTCCCTACGGGCAAAACTATAGCACATTCAATTGCCTGCTGTGCCAGCACGATCAATGATCGCGCGGACCTGTGCAGCCCCACTCCTGTTGGACGGATCTATCCAGCAGGTATTCCCTTCACTGCGCAGCCAGGTCAGTTGCCGCTTGGCATACTGCCGGGTCGCAATAATGGCCCGTTCGACCCATTCCTGCGCGGATAGTTTCCCGTCCAGGTACGCCCAGGCCTGGCGATAGCCGACCGCGCGCATCGACGGTGTGTCGGGATCAAGGTCGCCGCGCGCACGCAGGGCGCGCACTTCATCGAGGAAACCCTGCTCCAGCATGAGGCTGAACCGTAGCCGGATACGTTCGTGCAAAACCGCGCGATCTTCCGGAGCCAGGACAATTTTCACGAAATTCAGTGGCGCGGCGGTTTCCCCGGAACGCTCGAACCACTCGGTCATGGGGGTGCCGGTGAGTTCGTAGACCTCCAGTGCGCGCTGGATGCGTTGTGGATCGTTGGGGTGGATGCGCGCAGCCGCCACCGGATCGACCCGGGACAGGCGTTCGTGCATCGCCGCCCAGCCCTGCGCCTGCGCCTCGGCTTCGAGCCTGGCGCGCACCACCGGGTCGGCCGAGGGCAGCTCGGACAGACCCCGTTCCAGCGCACGGAAGTACAGCATGGTGCCGCCCACCAGCAAGGGCGTACGACCGGCGGCGTGGATGGATGCAATCTCCCGCAGGGCATCGTCACGAAACTCCGCTGCCGAATAAGGCTGTGCGGGGTCACGGATATCGATCAGCCGGTGCGGCGCGATGCGCAGGGTGTCCGCATCCGGTTTGGCCGTGCCGATGTCCATGCCGCGGTACACCAGCGCTGAATCGACACTGATGATGTCCATCGGCAGCTGCTGGACCAGTTCGACCGCCACACCGGTCTTGCCGGACGCGGTCGGCCCCATCAGACAAATGACCGGCGGCTGTGTCACCGGTCGTCCTACTGGCCGCGCATGAACAGGGCGTCCAGCTCTCCCAGGCTGAAACGCACCCAGGTCGGACGGCCGTGGTTACACTGCCCGGCGCGCTCGGTACGCTCCATGTCGCGCAACAGGGCATTCATCTCGTCGAGGGTCAGATGCCGGTTGGCGCGTACCGAACCATGACAGGCCATAGTGGATAACAGTGCGTTAATGGCTTCCTCGATTCGCTGACTGCTGCCGTGAGTATTGAGGTCCGACAACACATCACGCACCAGCGCCTCGACATCGCCTTTCGCCAGCAATGCCGGCACCTGCCGGATCACCAGCTGCTCCGGGCCCTGCCGGTCGATGTCGAAACCCAGCGCCGAAAACCTGTCCTGGCGCGTTTCCGCCAGCCCGGCCTCGGCGCGACTGACCGCCAGGCTCAAGGGCACCAGCAGGGGCTGGGAACGGATACCGTCCGCCGAAAAACCGTTTTTGAGGTGTTCGTAGGTAATACGTTCGTGGGCGGCGTGCATATCCACCAGCACCAGCCCCTGGGCATTCTCGGCAAGGATATAGACGCCTTTCAATTGTGCCAGGGCAAAACCCAGCGGGGGTATCTGTGTACTGTCTCCCCCAGCGTCCCCTGAAGGACCTGTCGGTATACTGCCCCCCTCATTATCCTTACCCCTGTCCCCGTGCAATCGATCGTACTGGCCGAGTTGTTCCGCCACCGGTAAGGACAGCCCACCTTGCCGGGCTGTCGCCGTGGCGGCGTAGTGGCGCCCTGAACCCGGCAGTGGCTGTACGGGTTGCGGGGCCAGTTGGTCATCGGCCGGGCGCAGGTCGGCGAGGGCCTGGTGGAGGGTGCGGAACAGGAAGTCATGCACCAGCCGCGATTCACGGAAGCGCACCTCGGACTTGGCGGGGTGTGCATTCACATCGACCGCCTTCGGGTCGAGTTCCAGGAACAGCACGAAGGCCGGGTGACGCCCGTGGAACAACACATCCTGGTAGGACTGGCGCACGGCGTGCGCCAGCAGCTTGTCGCGAACCGGGCGACCGTTGACAAAAAAGAACTGCAAGTCCGCCTGACTGCGGGAGAAGGTCGGCTGGGCAATCCAGCCGGACAGACGCAGCCCGGCGGCTTCATGTTCGATACGCAGCACCTGGTCCGCGAACGCGGCGCCGAGCAGGGTGCGGAGCCGTTCCAGTTGTGCGGCCTCCCCGCTTCCCGCACGCAGGTGGTAGTGTGGCTTGCGGTTCTTGCGCACACTGAGTTCGACATCCGGCCGGCTCAGGGCGACACGCTGGATCACCGCATCGAGGTATTTTTGTTCGGTCGTTTCCGTGCGCAGGAATTTGCGCCGCGCCGGCACGTTGAAAAACAGATCGCGCACTTCGATGGTGGTACCCGGTGGATGCGCCACCGGCTCGGGCGCCGGCGTCGCCTCACGGCCATCACCGCGCACCTGGCAGCCCTTGTCGCTGTCCTGGCTGCGCGACTGCACCAGCAGGCGTGATACCGAGGCGATACTGGGCAGGGCCTCGCCACGAAACCCCAGGCTCATCACCTGTTCCAGGTCCTCCAGCGAAGCGATCTTGCTGGTGGCGTGTCGCGACAGGGCCAGCCCGAGGTCGTCCGGGTGAATACCCCGCCCGTTGTCGCGCACCCGGATCAAACGCTTGCCGCCTTCCTCAATATCCACCTCGATACGTGTAGCGCCCGCATCGAGGCTGTTTTCCAGCAACTCCTTGAGCACGGATGCCGGCCGTTCAATGACCTCACCGGCGGCGATCTGGTTAACCAGCTGGGGCTCAAGGGCATGGATACGCATGACGGAATGGTAACGTGAAAACTGCCGCCGGTGCGACCGGCTGCGAGACCGGCTAACCGCCTTGCGACGGAATCGTCAGCACATTGCCCACCAGCAGACGGTCGCCCTTGAGGCGGTTGCTGTGACGCAGGGATGACATGCTCACGCCATAACGCTGGGCGATATCACTCAGGGTGTCGCCACGGCGGACCGTATGACGGCGTGGCAAAGTCCGTTTTGCCAGGCGGGTCCCGGCCGGTGGGTTCAAGGTGTAATACTTGCGCAAGCCCCGGAAAATCGCGTTGGCAACTTTTTGCTGGTGCTTGCGGCTGCGCAAGCGGCGCTCTTCCGATGGATTGGAAATAAATGCCGTTTCCACCAGGATGGAAGGGATATCCGGCGACTTCAGCACCACGAAGCCGGCATGCTGAACCTGCCGTTTATGTACCTTGCCGATCCGTTTGAGCTCAGACAGTATCTGGCTGGCAACACCGGTACTGGTTTCCAGCGTGGCCGTTTGCGCCAGGTCCAGCAACACCTCGGCGAGCAGGTCATCCTTGTCATCCAGGCTGACGCCGCCAACCAGATCCGCGGCATTTTCCCGTGCCGCCAACCAGCGCGCCATTTCCGACGAAGCGCCCCGCCGTGACAACACGTAGACGGACGAACCGCGGACACGACGATCCCGGAAGGCGTCGGCATGAATAGAAATAAACAGGTCGGCGCGATATTTGCGCGCCTTGTCGATACGTTTGCGCAGGCCGACATAATAGTCGCCGTTACGTATCATCACCGCTTTCATCCCCGGTTCCCTGTCGATCAGCGCCTTCAGCTTGCGCGCAATCTCCAGCACCACATCCTTTTCGCGTACGCCCTTTCGACCATGCGCACCCGGGTCTTCACCACCGTGCCCTGCATCGACGGCGATAACCAGGTCGCGCAGCACCGCGGGTTTGACCTGCTTGACCGTCTTCGGCGTGTGTTGCTTTGCCTTGCCGGCGCTGAACAGATCGATCACCAGACGATGTCCATACTGATCGTTTGGCTTGAGGACAAAACTTTTGGGTTTGACCGGACCAGAAAGATCCAGCACCAAGCGCAGATCGTCCTTGTTGCGTTTACCGCTGCGCAGGCCCCTGACCACCCCGCTGCGCTTGAGCTGCTTCACCAGCGATTTTTTGATGCTGGCGTGTTTCAGGTCCACCACCAGCCGATCGGGACCTTTCAGGGTAAATAATTTGTGTTCGACCGGGCCAGTGACATCGAAAACGACACGTGTGCTGTCGGGCGCCGCCCACAGTCGCACGCCATTGATCTGCAACGCACCGGCATGGGCTATCGAGGTCAGCAGCAGAAACAGCAACAGGCCGAAGCGCTTCAAAATCGTGTTCCTTTCCGGTTATTTGGCGGCGTTAGCGTGAAGATATAGCGCATCCCGGCAGGAAATTCAACAAATTTCCTTAAATCTCACCGAGATAGCCCCAATACCTCGTAATTCAAGTGAAGGCACGAAAAATCGGGGTCAGAACCCGGTTTTCTCTAATATTAGAAAGTATTGAGTTCTGACCCCGGTTTTTCCGGGTGAGATGCTTGCAACGAGGAAGCAATCTGCTCTCCCCTGGCCGTACACGCCTCCAGTGTCAGTCGCCTTCCGCGCCCTTCAACCGTTATGTGGATGTGTACATCCGGCTCCGGCAACAGACCTTCACCCCGTTGCGGCCACTCGATCAGGCAGACACTCTCGCCGTCGAACAGGTCGCGTATACCGATCCACTCCAGTTCCTCCGGGTCTGATAATCGATAGAGATCAAGGTGATACAGATTCCCACGAGCAGTCTGGTAGGGTTCGATCAGGGTATAGGTCGGGCTCTTCACCGGCCCCTGGTGACCCAGTCCGCGCAGGTAACCGCGCACCAGCGTGGTCTTGCCGGCGCCGAGGTCGCCGTGCAGGAACA
>JALWRY010000045.1 GCA_027080445.1 Thiohalobacter sp.
CACCGGCAGGAATGCGGATAAAACGCATACCCAGGAAATTCTCCACCGTGTCACGGGCATAGGTAGGGGAAGCGATCAGCAGGGCGAGCAGGAATACGGGTAAGGATTTCATTGATCCAGCCTCGGCTCGGCAAGAAGTCCGGATTATTGATCATCCGGCAGTGTTCATCAAATCGCCGACAGTTCCCAGCCAGCTTATACGGGATGTATGGCACACTGACCGGGCTAGTCTAGACTCAGTGCATGATATCAGGGAGGAGTACCCCGACATGATCAAGCATGCTTTTATCGTGGTTGTGTTTACCTGCCTGTCTGCGACAACGGCATTGGCCGCAGAAGACACCAGTGAATCAGAAATGCGCTTTCGTAGCCTGGATCAAAATCAGGATGGCCATATCAGCCTGTATGAAACCAGGGACAAGCATCGCGTGTTCCATTACTACCAGCGGGCCGATAAAAATGAGGATGGCCACCTGGACATGAGCGAATTCAGTGCGTTTGAAGTCGAAATCCCGGATTACAGGACAGAATGACAGGTTCAAACTTCATGCCAGCTGACAAGGTTCAGAAGAGTATCGCAAAGCCTGTCGCCTACGCGGTGATAGTGGCAGGTTGTATCCTTGCCCTGATCACAGCATTGGCCCCGCAGCCAACCGGGGCATACAGGCTTTCCGGCACTTTTCTGGCACTCGGCGTATTGCCCTACGTCGTTTATGGAAGCTTCACCTCGATGCTGAAGTGCTGTCCGTTGATCGGTGCAGGCATGGCCTTGCTGCTGATCGATCTTGCAGCGCGTTTTGGCGCCCAGGTTATCCACATAGACCACGCAAGCGCCATGCCGGCTTTTTACTTGTCACTGGTTCTGACTGTGCTGGTGATTCCTGCAGGGGTGCTTATTGGAAACCTGGCCGGAAAATTCCGGTCATAAACCGGTAAACTGGCCTCTGACCCAGGGCATTTCGAGAAACACAAGTTTACGATGGTTTTTAAATACCTGTTGTTAGCTGTCGGCTGCACCCTGCTATTCACCGCGTGCGCACAGGAAGAATACCGTGTGCTTGTCACCATCGCGGTTGCCCGAACAGACAAGGCACAACTTGTCGACACCGGGACACCCGGCGATTCGGCCGGTGATATCCTGGTGTTCGATCAACCCCTACTGGACGAACACCAACAAAAGATTGGCAACAACAGCGGAAGCTGTACCCGCACGCAAGTGGGGCGCAGCTTTCAGTGTCAGTGGACACTCACGCTGGAAAACGGGAGCATACAGGTCGCCGGACGGGAATTTGACCAGGGCGCATCAACCCTCAGCATTGTGGGCGGCACGGGGCAATACGCCGGTATCCACGGCGACATGGTATCCGTGAACAACAACGATGGCACCTTTACGCAGACCCTGCGCTACCGGCTGAAATAACACTACGGCTTGAGCTTGACCACGCCGATCAGTTTCAGCGCCCACTTTTCAAACACCGGTTCCGACACGCCCTGTTTCATTTTGCGCAGGAAGTACTTTTCAAACGCGATCTTGGCATAGTGAACCCACTTGCCCTTCTTGAACCAGGTTGTATTGCGTGGCGGGATTTGTGGCACAGCAACAAAAGCCGCCCCGGTATCACCGAGGTCTGCCAGGCAGAAGGCGTTCCAGGTCGCCTTCGACGCCACCGGGTAACCGGTCAGTTCGGCCTTGATGTTCTGGACAATCGCCGTCACCATCGATTCGATCATGTAACCGGTTTTGGGTGCGCCGGTCGGTACCGGCGTGGCTTCGACCGGCGGAATGGCAATGCAAACGCCCGCCGAATAGATGTTCGGGTATTTCGGGCTGCGCTGGTGCTCGTCGACAATCACAAAACCGCGCGGGTTGCACAGGCCATCAACCGCGGCAACCGGGTCAACGCCCTTGAAACCCGGCAGCAGCATGGCATGTTTGAAGGGCAATTCCTGCCGGCTGGCGACTTCACCCTGCTCGTCGAGTTGCTCAATAAACATTTTGCCGTCTTCCACGTGGTTGACACGGGCATTGGTAATAAAGTTGATATGCCGGTTACGCAATTCATGTTCCAGCATACCCTTTGAATCACCGACACCCCCCAGGCCCAGGTGGCCGATATAGGGTTCGCTGGTCACGAAGGTCATGGGCACCTGGTCGCGTATGCGTTGTTTGCGCAACTCGGTATCAAGAATGGCGGCATATTCGTAGGCCGGCCCGAAACAGCTGGCGAACTGTACGGCGCCG
>JALWRY010000046.1 GCA_027080445.1 Thiohalobacter sp.
CCCGATGATCCGGCTATCAACTGGCTGAAGGACGCATTTCGACCTGACGCCTGACCTGACCGAACAATAACGGGAGAACACTATGCTCAAAAGTCGCTGGCTGACCCTTGTCGCCATCATCACTGCAACACTGCTGCTCAATGCCTGCGCGGCACTGGTCGTCGGCGGTGCGGCAACAACCGCCTCGGTGGCCCACGATCGCCGTACGGCCGGCGCCGTGGTCGAGGACCAGTCCATCAAACTGCGTATCCGTTCGGCGCTGAACAAGGATGCGGAACTCAGCAAACAGGCGCATATCGACATCAGCAGTTTTGACGGTATCGTCCTGCTCTCCGGTGAGGCGCCAACCCGCGCCATGCGCGAACGCGCCGGCGAGATCGCGCGCCGGGCCAGGAAAGTGCGGCGCGTACACAATGAAATCCAGGTGGCGGCGCCCAGCTCAATGATGACGCGCTCCAGTGATGCGTGGATCACCACCAAGGTCAAATCGGCCATGCTCACTGTCAAACAGAAAGGCTTTGACCCGACCCGTGTCAAGGTCGTCACCGAGAACGGTACGGTTTTCCTGCTGGGTATGGTCAGGCACAGCGAAGCCGATGCAGCCACCGAAAAGGCTCGCCAGGTCAAGGGCGTGCAGCGCATCGTAAAACTGTTCGAATATATCGACTAGCCCGCCACGCGCCAATGTGAGGCCGTATGCCAGACGCTATTATCAAGTTGTTGCGCGCCTCACTGGGCGACCGCCTGCTCACCGACCCGGCTGACTGTCACGCCTACGGCTACGACAACAGCAAGCTCCAGGGACAACCTGTGGCCGTGGCACTGCCTACCACCCACGAGCAGGTGGTCAGTGTGGTACGCGCCTGCCATGAACTGGGGACACCGCTTATCGCACGCGGCCAGGGCACGGGGACAACCGGCGCCACAGTACCGCTTGATACACACTCGGTGGTCATTTCACTGACCGACATGAACCGGCTGATCGAACTGGACCGGGACAACCGGCTCATGGTAGTCGAACCCGGTATGAGCAACGAGCAGGTACAACAGGCTGCGGCTGAACAGGGTTTCTTCTGGCCACCCGACCCGACCAGCGCCGCTGTCTGTACGATCGGAGGCAACCTTGCCTATAACTCCGCCGGTCCGCGCGCCGTCAAGTATGGCACCCCGCGTGACAATACCCTGGGGCTGCGCGTGGTGACCGGTGACGGCCGCACACTGCGTACCGGCGTGCGCACGACCAAAGGCGTGGTGGGCTATGACCTGACGCGGCTGTTGATCGGTTCCGAAGGCACGCTCGGGATCATTACCGAGGCCACGCTGAAACTCACCCCGCTGCAACCGGCCAGGCGCACCCTGCGTGCCGAATACCGGGATATGCAGGGCGCGGCTGAAGCCGTGGCCAACATCATGGCCAGTCCGGTCACGCCCTGCGCACTGGAATTCATGGACGGCAATGCCATCGACATGGTGCGTGATGAACTCGGGGACGCATTGACCGAAGGTAGCGGCGCGCTGCTGATCATCGAAGTGGACGGACTGGCCTCGCAAATCGATGAACTCGCCCAACAGGTCTCTGACTGCGCACGTACAGCAGCTTGCCTTGCCATACACCAGGCGAACAGCGCGGCCGAGGTCAGTGCACTGTGGCAGGTACGCAAGGCCCTGTCGCCCGCGCTACGACGGGTAGCGCCAAAAAAGATCAATGAGGATGTCGTGGTACCGGTATCACGCATCCCGGCACTGGTCGATACCTTGTCTGCGCTCTCAAAAAAACACCACATCCATATCGTGAACTTCGGTCACGCCGGTAACGGCAACCTGCACGTCAACCTGCTCTACGACCCGGATGATGCCGGCCAGCAGAAAAACGCCGAAGCCTGTCTTGAGGATGTGTTCAGCCGCGTGCTCGAACTGGGTGGCACACTATCCGGCGAGCATGGCGTCGGCCTGGTCAAACGCGACTGGGTAGCGCGGGAAATCGGCGCCGACAGTCTTCAGCTTATGCATGCCATCAAACGGCAGTTTGATCCCAAAGGCATACTGAACCCCGGCAAGGCGCTGCCCCAGGACGACAGATAACTGCGTCATTGCGAGGAGCGTCGCTACGCTCCTCTTGAAGAACTTAAACCTAACACATTGATTGTTGGAGGTCATTCGTCGGCTCTGGAATGAGTTGGAAGCCGAGTGCAGCCGCCCTTTTTTTCAGGTTCCGGGTCGCACGTTCCCGGTACTGTTG
>JALWRY010000047.1 GCA_027080445.1 Thiohalobacter sp.
CTCCCCAGGCCGATGCCGCCGACGCACTGGCGATTGCCTTGTGCCACAGTTACCAGCAGGAAGCACTCGAGCGGGTTGCCGGCACAACCGGGATGGCCGGCGGGCGGTTGCGATGATTGGCTACCTGCACGGTATTTTGCGAGAGAAACAGCCTCCTGAATTGCTGATTGAAGTGCAGGGCGTGGGTTACGAAGTCCAGGCGCCCATGACCACTTTCTATGACCTGCCTGTCGTCGGTGAAGCCGTGAAGCTCTACACGCACCTGGCGGTGCGTGAAGACGCACACACACTCTACGGCTTCAGCAAGCTGTCTGACCGTACCCTGTTCCGCACCCTGATCAAGGTCAACGGTGTTGGCGCCAAGATGGCGCTGACCATTCTCTCCGGCATGGAAGCGGGCTTGTTCGCGGCCTGTGTGCAGGCCGGCGATACGGCGTCCCTGGTGAAATTGCCCGGGGTCGGCAAAAAGACCGCCGAACGGCTGGTGGTGGAAATGCGCGACCGGCTGGCGGACTGGGATGTATCGGGCGCGGCCGTGGCGGGTGGCGGCAAAGCGCCGGTAGCCGATGTCCTCAACCCGCTGGAAGAAGCCGTCAGTGCGCTGGTGGCGCTCGGCTACAAGCCAGCCGACGCCAGTCGTATGGTGCGCGCGGTGGAGACTGAAGACCTGGGTACGGAAGCGATCATTCGTTCGGCATTGCAGTCAATGGTCAAGTGAGGGGTATTATTTCCCGCCCTGTACCCACACCCGGTGAACCGGTATCCTCACCGGCATGATTGAACCGGATCGTATTGTTACCGCCACGGCCTCATCCCAGGATGAGGCCGTGGACCGCGCGATTCGCCCGAAGCAGCTGGTGGACTACGTGGGCCAGCCGCAGGTCAGCGAACAGATGGAGGTCTTCATCGAGGCCGCGCGGCGGCGTCAGGATGCGCTGGATCATGTGTTGATTTTTGGCCCGCCGGGGTTGGGCAAGACCACGCTGGCGCACATCATTGCCAACGAGATGGGCGCCAACCTGCGCCACAGTGCCGGTCCGGTGCTGGAAAAACAGGGCGACCTGGCCGCGCTGCTGACCAATCTCGAGCCGCACGACGTATTGTTTATCGATGAAATTCACCGTCTCAGCCCGGTGGTTGAGGAAATCCTCTACCCGGCGATGGAAGACTACCAGCTGGATATCGTTATCGGTGAAGGACCGGCGGCGCGTTCGATCAAGCTCGACCTGCCGCCATTCACGCTGGTAGGCGCGACCACCCGTGCCGGTTTGCTGACCTCACCCCTGCGTGACCGTTTCGGTATCGTACAACGACTCGAGTTCTACAATGCCAGTGACCTCGCCACCATCCTTAAACGGTCCGCGCACATTCTTGATATCGATATTGACGATGAAGGCGCCCATGCCCTGGCGACGCGTTCACGCGGTACACCACGTATCGCCAACCGCCTGCTGCGCCGGGTGCGCGACTTTGCCGAGATCAAGGCGCAGGGCAGGGTGACAGCCGACGTGGTGGGGAATGCCATGGCGATGCTGGCTGTCGATCCACAAGGCTTCGACAGCCAGGACCGGCGCCTGTTACGCACCATCATCGAAAAGTTCGACGGTGGCCCGGTCGGCGTGGAAAACCTGGCTGCCGCCATTGGCGAGGAAAAAGGTACCATCGAAGACGTGCTGGAACCCTACCTGATCCAGCAGGGTTTCATTGTCCGTACCCCACGCGGTCGCATGGCGACCCGCCATGCCTGGTTACAGCTGGGTCTGAAGCCGCCCCAAACCCCGGAAGCGGAGTAGTTTCAGGACTTTCTCTGCGGTTGATTCGTGTGAGGTCAGTTTTCCGCCATAGATGCTAAGCAGTCGCGGTGTGGCGCTGTCGTTGTGCAGGATAGTGTCGCGTCGTCGAGTGAATGCCCGCCCGTTACCGGTCGGCAGGACACGCAGGCCGGCAAAGGCATCGAGAATATCCCCGGGTGCAAGATTACGTTTGAAATACCGGTTGTACACCTCGAGCAGGTAGGTCTTTTCCTGTTCCAGCGGGTGGACATCCGCCGGGTCGCCCCGCCAGGGGGTCTCCGTGGTGCCGATCATGATATGACCCTGCCAGGGTATCGCGAAAACGGCGCGCTGGTCCTGTGGCGCCTCCAGGTAATAGATGCCCTGTTGCAGTGAGCCCGGTACGATAATGTGCGTACCCTGGACCAGTTCAATGTCCAGTGGTTTGGTGTGTGGTGTCACCTGC
>JALWRY010000048.1 GCA_027080445.1 Thiohalobacter sp.
TATTGCACTATCGCGCCTTGCTGCACGGTATACAGGCGCCACGTTACTGGGACAACGGTAGTGATGACCGTGATTTCAAGTGGAACAATTACCTCAGTCGGTATCACGAACGCCACACTGACCTGATGGATGTGCTGGCCGGCTACCAGATGCGCGCGAACGCCAAACTCGATGAAGTGGCAACCATGCTCGGTTTTCCCGGGAAAATGGGCATGAGTGGCGCGAAAGTGTGGGAGGCCTTTCACGCCGGCGATATCGACGGCATCCGCAACTATTGTGAAACCGATGTGCTCAATACCTGGCTGGTGTATCTGCGCTTTCAGTTGATACGCGGGCGCCTGATGCCGGCAGCCTATGAGCAGGAACTGGCGCTGTTGCGTGACCTGCTGATGCAGGAAGATAAACCGCACTTCAATGAGTTCCTGCAACACTGGTCGGCCGGTTAAGCGTGCAGTCGTATAGTAATGAGTAAACGCCGCAGAAAGCCAAAACTCCCGAATTACCCGGTGCGGGTCACCGTCGAGTCCATGAGCCACGATGGGCGAGGCGTGGCGCACGTCGATGGCAAGGCCGTGTTCATCGACGGCGCCTTGCCGGGTGAGGAACTCAGCTTCCTGTATACGGCCCGTTCACGCAAGCACGATGAGGGACGTTTGTGCGAGTTGTTTCAGGCGTCTGAGCAACGCGTCGAACCGAAGTGTGCGCACTTCGAGATCTGCGGGGGGTGCAGTCTCCAGCACCAGCATCCCGACAGCCAGATACTGAGCAAGCAACAGACCCTGCTGGATAACCTGGAACGTATTGGCAAGGTCAGGCCGGAACGTATCCTCGATGCCTTGACCGGGCCGGCCTGGGGCTATCGCAACAAGGCGCGCCTGGGCGTGAAATACGTACGCAAGAAAGGGCGGGTGCTGGTCGGGTTCCGGGAAAAACGCAAACCCTACCTTGCCGATATCCAGCGTTGTGAAGTGTTGCACCCTTCCGTCGGCGAGCGCCTCGAGGAACTGGCAAACCTGATCCAGGGCATGGAGGCGCGGGAACGTATTGCGCAGATCGAGGTAGCCGTAGGTGAGCAGGCGACGGCACTGGTGTTCCGCCATCTCGACCCCTTGTCGGAGGGGGACAGGCAAATTCTCAGGGATTATGCACAGCAGACCGGTCTGCATATCTGGTTGCAACCGGGTGGCCCGGATACGGTGGCGCCATTCTGGCCGCAGGACTCGCAGTTGTCCTATCACCTGCAGGACCATGACATCGAGATGCCGTTCCGGCCAACGGATTTTACCCAGGTGAACGTCGAGATCAATCGCGCCATGATCCATCAGGCGCTGACGTTACTGGACATTGAGAAAGACAGTCGTGTGCTCGACCTGTTTTGCGGGTTGGGTAACTTCACACTGCCAATGGCGCGCCGTGCCGCACAGGTCACCGGCGTGGAAGGCGATGCCGGGCTGGTACAGCGGGCGAGAGAAAACGCGGCGCATAATGCTATCCGGAACGTGGACTACCATGCCGTTGACCTGACGCAGGAACCGGGTGGGCAAGTGTGGATCCGGCAGACATACGACCGTATTCTGCTTGATCCCCCACGCAGCGGTGCACAGGAAATGATGCCGTTTGTTGCCTCGCTGGGTGCGACGCGCATTGTCTATGTGTCCTGCCACCCCGGTTCGCTGGCGCGCGATGCCGGTTTGCTGGTCAATGAATATGGCTACCGGCTGGTCGCGACCGGGGTGATGGATATGTTCCCGCACACGGCGCACGTTGAGTCCATGGCATTGTTCGAGAAGACGGATGGCTGAATCAGTGGACAATACCCCGGCCGGAACAGGCCGTTATACCTGGGAACGGGTGATGAGCATCGTCCGCGAACACCGGCGTGAGCTGGTGTGGGCGAACATCATCGCGGTGCTGGCCGTGCTGGTCAGTGTGCCCTTGCCGCTGATGATGCCCTTGCTGGTCGATGAAGTCCTGCTCAAGCAACCGGCGACCATGATTAAAGTGATGGACAGCGTGTTCCCCGATGCCTGGCACGGGCCCGTGTTGTATATCGTTGCCGTCCTGATAGCAACGGTGGCGCTGCGCTTCAGTAATGTATTGCTTACCGTGTGGCAAACGCGCCAGTTCAGTTTTATCGCCAAGGATGTCGTATTCCGTATACGCCGCGACCTGTTGTTGCGACTGCAACGTATCTCGCTGGCCGAGTATGAAGCCATGGGCAGCGGCGAGGTGACGT
>JALWRY010000049.1 GCA_027080445.1 Thiohalobacter sp.
CAACGGCCATTTGGCGACACATCGATGCCCCCGTGCCCGTTGCCGACCTTGATCACCTTCCTGACCTTGCCGCTTTCCAGGTCCAGTACGGCGACCTGGTTGACGAAATCGCGTACGTAGAGTGTTTTTTCATCCGCCGACAGGTCCATGTTGTGCGGTCCGGTGATACCCGGCACGGGAATCACCCGAATCATTTTACGCTGGCGGGTATCGATCACACCGATACCGGCGCCACCCTGCAAGGTCACATAGGCCAGCTTGCCATCGTGGGTGAAGCGTACGTTATGCGGCCCTTTCTCCACTTTGATGGTATCCGTCACGGCCAGTTTGTTGAGGTCGACCACACTGACGCTTGCCGAGCCCTGGTTGCTGACATAAGCATAACGTCCATCCGGTGATACCTTGACGCCCTTGGGCGCCTTACCGACGGGAATCACCGCCAGTTGACGGCCTGTTTTCGTGTCCAGGATATAAACGCTGTTACTGGACGGGCTGGTCGCCAGGACTTTCGTTCCGTCCGGCGTAATGGCGTCGTACAGCATGTTGGGGCCGCCCTGCCACACGACCTCGTCCGGGAAAGTCTCGACCGTACCGCTGCCCTTCATGGTAATGAAGGTGGTTTCAGGAAACTCCGTTTTTGAGGCTTTGTCTGTCCCGGCCACCCGTGCGGTAGAGGGCGGGTTGGCCGACGCACTGAAGGCAACAAGCGGCAGTAAAAACAGACTGTAGACCAGAACCGACTTTTCTTTCATGGATTTATCCTCATTTTATCCCGTCTTGAACATTTGGATGCAGTCACCGTACAAGCGTGCATAATGGGCAGGGCGTTACCTGTGCCGCTTTTATTCCCGTACCCGGAATAAAGACTGCGCTCGTCACGCCTTGTCCTGTAGATTGCAGACGGATGGATGCCGACTTGGCCAGTTCACGACGTAGAGCACAGCATTTTCAACAACTGACACGGCCATGGCGCGAGCGCCTGTACGGTATGGCACTACGCCAGGCGGGCGCCATCCAGTTGGCCGAGGACTGGACCCAGGAAACCCTGTTACGCGCCTGGCGGAACTTCAGTCAACTCGATGATGAGGTCGCCGTGTATGCCTGGCTGTTGAAAATCCTTGACCGGGTTATTGCCGATGACACCCGCCGTGAGGCCCGCCGCCGGCAACTTGCGCCCATCATCGCCGTCGATGATGCGCAATTACAGGCACACGCCTGCGCGTCACCCGGGCCGTTTGAACAAACCCTTCAGGCGCAAACGCATGCGCAGCTCGCCGTCGCCATCCATCAACTGCCAGAGGGGTTTCGCCAGGTGGTTTTACTCAGAGACATGGAAGGACTCAGTTACCGTGACATTGCCGCTGTGCTGGAGCTGCCGAAGGGGACGATTATGAGCCGCTTGTCACGTGGCCGCCGCATGCTGGCGAAGACACTCATCAGGCTCCAGGGTGTTGAAAGTGGCATCGAAGCAGATAGCGGGGGGCAGCCATGACACAGCCTTCTGATACCGACCCGAAACGCTGGGAAGCCTTGCATGAACACTTGCAGGACCTGCTGGCCGGCTATGTCGATCATGAACTGGATAGCGAACAAACCGCGATTGTCGAGGCGCACCTGGCCGGGTGTGAGGCCTGCCGGAACGATCTTGCCCGTCAGCAACTCCTCAGCGCGCGCCTTAAAACCCTCCCCACACCACGCCTGAGCGACCGTTTTAACCAGGCGCTCGATCAGGCAGTGGCGGATGATATCCACTCCGTCAGTGGTGCCCATCGACGCCGGCCATGGCGATTCGCGGTAACGGTACTGAACGGGCTTCGGCAAGTCAGTCGGCCCGTTTTGCTGGGCGCCAGCGGCTGGGCTGTCGCCCTGGTGCTGGCGATTGTCATGCTGGGACCATTTCAGCGTACCGCTGATAACAACCCGATCCCCATGGTACGTGATGTGGTGATGGAGTACCGGCAAATGCGAGACAGACCGCTGCCAGTTTCCGAGGAAAGCACGGCGACCAACCCCCCCGTTAGCTGGCCGAAATCACACCTGCTGGCAACATGGGAAACGACAATCGGCGGTGCGCCGGCACGGGCTTTTGCCGTGCGCAGCGGTAAGGGGATTGTATTCCAGTACCGGATCGACGAATCCGTGTTCTTCAGGAACCCGGCCGTACGGCAGGCTGTCCATCAATCCGGCAACTACAGGACGCGAACCTGGAACACTGACGTGATTGCCTTACCGCTG
>JALWRY010000050.1 GCA_027080445.1 Thiohalobacter sp.
CGCAAGTGGCTCGATATCAGCAGCGTGGTGCTGTTCCTGGTGTTCTGGCTGGCCGATATCCTTCGACCGAACAGCCTGGCGGTCAGTCTGCTGGCACTGGTGCTGCTGGTATTGCACGGCGTTCGTATCATCGGCTGGTACACGCCGGGTATCTGGAAGAAACCCCTGCTGTGGTCGCTGTACCTGGGCTATGCGTCCATCATTGCCGGTTTTGCGCTGAAGGCGGCGGTATACCCGTTCAACCTGTCACCCTACCTGGCGTTGCACGCCTTTGCCGCCGGTGGCGTCGGGCTGGTAACAGCAGGGATGATGGCGCGCATCGCACTTGGGCATACCGGTCGCGATGTGGGCGATCCGCCCCCGGTGCTGGTGCCGATTTTCCTGATCCTGGTTGCGGCCGCGCTGGTGCGCGTTGCCCTGCCCATACTGGATGTCCTGCATTACCACCTGTGGGTAACGGTATCGCAGTGTTTGTGGATCGCGGCATTTACGTGGCTTGGCCTGCGTTACCTGCCGATACTGACCGGCCCGCGGGTCGACGGGCAGGATGGTTGAGTATTATGGCAAAGCCGTTGATCCTTTCTGTTGTCGAGTCACCCGCACACCCGAACCTTTCGGCGCTCTACCGGCGCCTTGGCTTTGAGGAGATCAGGCTGAACTCGCAGCGCAAGGCGATCAGCCAGTTAAAAAAATCACAACCGGATTTCCTGGTGGCCGAATTCAACTATGGCTATGCCAATAACTATGCCGGCGTGAATATCAGTAATCTCGATACACTGCTGGCCAGTTTGCGCCGCTATTCACCGGGGACACGTGTGATTGTGCTGGTGGAGAAGGCCGAGCGGCAGTATGTCGATAAACTTGCAGCCCTGTTTCCCCTCTATCGCACACTGGTGCTGCCGGTAACGCCGGGGGAGATGGAAGCCGTGCTGGAAGGGAAAGCAACAGACTGAACGGGTTTATGCCGCGCCGTTGTCCGGTGATGAACCGGCTTCCTCCAGTTCGTCTGCAGCCACTTCACGAACCGATGCTTCACTGTCCCGGGTCATGGTCTGCAATTGTTCGATGGCCTGTGGAAGACCGGTGAGCGCGAGGAAATGTGCGGCATCGGCGCGTATGCGAGGGTCCCGGTGCCGGCTCAGTTCCAGCAGCACCGGTAATTTTTCCTGCAGCATGGCGCTGCCCTGCAGGTCTTCCAGTACGGCGCTGACGCCGATGCGTACGGTCAGGTCAGTGTCCGGGTCAGCGGCCAGTTGTAACAGGGCATCGAGGTGTGCAGGGTTGTTCCGTACCGACTTGATGACCCGCGCCAGTTTTCCTTCCCTGAACAGGCTGGCAAACCAGTCGGCGAGCCCGTGGGGCGACCCGGCGCGCTGCACCCATTCCGCCAGCTCGGCGGGTGAATGCAGGCCTTCCAGTTCAAACTCACCGATGCGTATCCACGGGACACTGCGTGCGCCGTACTGTTCGGCAATCTCCGGGTGTACTTCGATATTCACAGCCTGCAGTTGCCCGATCCTGCCGGCCTTGACCAGTTCGGACAGGCCTTGCAATACCGTGGGGCAATAGGGGCAGTGACGGGTAAGCAGCAGCAGGGCGTCGGGCGGGTTGAGGGGCGTTGTGACCATAAGCTATGATCGCCAATGCAAGCACCCGAAAGCAAGTCCGTAATACCGGCCTGTGCGGGTGGGGTCGTTTCGTCGGTATAGCGTATACTGCGGCGGCATCTGGAACTTAACGGGATTTGCTGTGGCCAGCCTGATATTTCGACGGACCGGGAAAAAACTACCACTGTTACGTTCGGCCGGTTGGCAGGCGGAAGCGCTGCTGATGGATGTTTTCTGGGCGATAGCCCGGCGCATGTCCCCGGAACGGGCATCGGTGTTTGGCGCCAGGCTGCTGTCGGGTCTGGGCCCCCGGTTCAGTAAACAGAAACATATTCTCACCAACCTGTCGGTTGTGCTTGGCACGCAGGATGCGTCACGTCTTGAAGCGGTCGCCCGGCAGGTCTGGGCCAGTCTGGGCGCCGTACTGGCCGAATACCCGCACCTCGAAGCCTTTGCCCGCACACCGGAGCGTTATATACAAATGACCGTCGGGCCGCTGGCCGCCGATATTCTTGCCCGCAAGGTACCGGCCATCTATGTCACGTCCCACCTGGCCAACTGGGAGCTGGCCGCCCTGGCCACCAGCTCGCAGGGTATCCCGCTGAGCGTC
>JALWRY010000051.1 GCA_027080445.1 Thiohalobacter sp.
GGGAAAATACTGTCACCACACGTTCGGTGCGGGCAAACAGGCGGTAGAACTCGCGCAGTACCCCCGCATCGAGGCCACACTGTGCCGCCACGGCAGCCGGGTCACCGGCTGAGGCGCGGGCGCTCGCCAGTGCTTCGTCAACACCATCGGTGCAGCGTTCTACAAACAGGCGATTGCCTTCGCCACTGTCCTGCAGGTAGCACAACAGGCCGTTGAACAACAGGGCGTCGCTGCCGGGGCGCACGGCAAGGTGCAGGTCGGCGATATCACAGGTCGGCGTCCGGCGCGGGTCGATGACCACCACCATCAGGTCGGGGTTGTCTTTCTTTGCCTTGCGGATACGCTGGAACAGTACCGGGTGACACCAGGCCGTGTTGGAACCGGCCAGTACGATCAGTTTGGCGCGTTCCAGGTCTTCGTAGCTGCACGGCACGGTGTCGGTGCCGAAGGCGCGTTTGTAACCGGCTACCGCCGAGGACATGCACAGGCGGGAGTTGGTGTCGATGTTGGCGGCGCCAATGAAGCCCTTCATCAGCTTGTTGGCGACGTAGTAGTCTTCTGTCAATAACTGGCCGGAGACATAAAATGCGACGGCCTGCGGGCCATGTTCGTCGATGACGCGCCTGAACTCAGCGGCGACATGATCCAGGGCACGGCCCCAGTCGGTCACTTCGCCCTTGACCTTCGGGTACAGCAAGCGGTTGTCCGGCCCGACAGTCTCGCCCAGTGCGGCGCCCTTGGAACACAGGCGGCCGAAGTTGGCGGGATGGTCGGGATCGCCGCGTACGCTGACGTTCATCGCCTCGTCGGCGCTGGCCAGTATGCCGCAACCGACACCGCAATAAGGACAGGTGGTACGAACTTCGTTTGTGCTCATCCGGGTATTATACCGGCGTGCCGATGCGTGGCATCAGAATACCTTGCGCAGGCTGGCAGGTATCAGCAGGCGATCACTGATAAAGCGTCGGTAATCATCGCGTACCGAGCCATAGACAAAACGCGACCAGGCGGCTGCGGCAAGCACCAGCAATACCAGCCGAATAACATTCCACACACCGGGAAAATCCACGAAGACCAGCAGGGTCAGCGGCCAGACGTACAGCAAACCGCGTAGTCCGTGCTTGCCGACAATTAACATTACACCGACAAACCGCAACAAACGCTGCCGTGATGAGCGGTATTGTGCCATGAACACCGCACGCTGCAGTGCGTTATCAAACCTGTCAATGGTCGACAAGCTGTACACCCACCTGCGCCATCCCGGCCAGGCCGGCTTCGCGTGCGTGTTGCTGAAACGCCGGGTTTTTCCAGAAGAAGGCGCCCGGCATGGTGGTGGGTATCACCAGCACATAGAACAGCGCACGACCGATCAATGCTGCGCCCGACAGGGCCAGCGTCGCCAGGCTCCACAGGACAAGGCTGGCGGCGCCAGCGCCACTCAGGGCCGCAAGCGTAACAAGCCCACCGGCGCACAGCATCAGCGCATTACGCAGCCAGTAAGTCTTGCCAAAGGTGGTGGTCTGTTCCAGCCACGCCGCCTGCCCTTCTCCCGCGTGGTGCCGCAGGTAGTCGGCATGGCGGTACAGGCCGAAGGCTTCAAGTAAAAGTCCGGCCAGCACCAGCACGGCCAGTGACTGGAGCAGTGGGGTGTAATCACTGCCCTGTAAAAGCTGCAAGGGGACGAAGACCAGTGCCACCACCAGCGAACCCAGGGTCAGCATACTCGCGTAGAAACTGCTCAGCACTTGCCAGTGGTTCCAGAACGGCCGCGCCGGGATGCGGTAGATGCGGTGCATGAAATAGATCGATGCGGGACCAGCGATCACCGCCAGCCAGCCGGCCAGCTCGCGCACGCCGTTGACCAGCCCGTCCGGCAACCAGCCAAACAGTTGCGGCAGGCCCGTCAACACGGCGTAGGCGCCGAGCAGGTTATAGAAAACGGCCACGGCGGCGACCTCGCGGCTTACCGGTGAATAGCGCAGGTTGTTGAAGGCGCGATAGAAGCGGTGCGGCCGCCCGAGGTGCAAGGTGGAAATCACCAGCGCAAAGGTCTGTACGGCGATCAGGCCGAACAGGGTCACCGGGTAAGCAACAGGGTGTGCCGCCACGCCCAGTGATTCAAGCCCGAACTGCGGCCCCAGGAACAACAGCAGGAAGGCGCCGACCACGGCCTGGGTAATCAGGGTAAAGATCACCAGCGGGTCTTCGCGGGAACGCAGTTTGGCAAGGTTCCACTGCATGGGTTTATTGCGGCGTTTCAGGGGTGCGCTGTGGTACTGGCTCTGTCCGCCTTTTACTCCCGGGTCGGGTTTGGCGTTCTGTTCATCGCGCAGGTAGCGTACCGGTGTGCTGTCGGTACGGTGCATTTCACGCGGCAGGCTGCGTGTCTGCTGGAAACGGATGTTGGGGTGGGTGATTGAAGTGTCGGGAAAACCGGGGATACGGGTGGCAAGCTGTTCACGGTTTTCCGGGGTGGTTTCGATGACGCCAAAGTCCAGCGCGCCACCGAGGCAGGCGGACGCACAGGCCGGTTTCAGACCGACTTCCAGGCGATCGACACACATGTTGCACTTGGACACGTGCCCGGCCACCGGGTCGAGTTGCGGCGCATTGTAGGGACACACCCAGGTGCAGTAACCGCAACCGAAACAGATATCCGGGTCCTGCAACACGGCACCGTACTCGGCGAACTTGGTGTAGGCGCGCGTCGGGCAGCCCTTCAGGCACACCGGGTTGTCGCAGTGGTTACAGGCCATGGAGATGTTCAGCCGCGCCACCGCCGGGTAGCTACCCCCTTCCAGGTAGCCGACCGAACGGAACGCCAAGTGCGCCGGGGTATCGTTCTTTTCCGCGCAGGCAGCTTCGCAGGCATGACAGGCGATGCAGTTATCGGCGTTGAAATAGAAGCCGTGCTGTTTGTAGCGGTTGGGGTTGTCGCCAACGCCGCTGTCGCCGTTGATGTTCAGGCTCTGACCGGCAAGCGGGTCGTTTTCCTCGACCAGCTGGATGGGTTTGCCGTAACAGTTGGACTGCGGCGCTTCGATGTCCGGAATAAAGGCGTATTCCGGTTCGTTGTCTCTTACTTTGAACATAAGTTGATCGGCTGCCTGAATAAATCACTGTCATTGCGAGCGCAGCGAAGCAATCTCTTTCGGTTTCGCACCAGGTCAAAGAGATTGCCGCGCTGCGCTCGCAATGACGGGTTGTTCTTCCCCGATTCGTTACCGCGCAGCGGGGTGAGGTGCTCGCAATGACGGAAATTTTGAATACTGCGCATAACGATCAATAGGCCCGCGCTGCAAGATTGATGGCCGCAGCAGCCTGCTGGTCTTCAATCGGTTCTACGCGCACGGCGCACTGCTTGTAGGCGGGCTGGCGCGAGTGCGGGTCGAGCAGGCCGAGGCTGACGCGGTTGACGCATTCGTGGTAGTGGAACGGGACGAAAATCATGTCACGCGGGACGCGCTGGGTGCACTGCACCATGACAACGGCATCGCCACGCCGTGACACCAGGCGCGCATACTGGCCGTGCTCGACGCCGAACGCGGCGGCGGCATCGGGGTTCATCTCCATATAGGGTGTGGGACTGAACTTGTTCTGGTTACCCAGCTTGCCGGTGCGGGTGCGCGTATGGAAGTGCTCGACCACGCGGCCGCTGTTGAGCCACAGGGGGTATTCATCGTCGGGGCGTTCGTTATTGTCCACGAAAGGCAGAGGGATCAGTTTGGCCTTGCCATCGGGATACTGGAACACGCCATCGGTGTACAGGCGTTTTGCACCCGTGGCATCGCCATCGCGGCACGGCCATTGCAGGCCACGCTGCTGTTCGAGCTTGTCGTAGCTCATGCCGGAGATATCCAGCAGGCGGCCTTTCGACAATTGCTTCATTTCCTCGAAAGCCTGTTCGGCGGTCTCGGGGAAGCCGGGTTTTTTGTCGCGCTCGATGCGCTTTGCCATTTCGTTAAAGATCCACAGGTCCGGTTTTGACTCGCCGAATGGCGGCATCACGTTACGTATCAGGTTGACGCGACGCTCGGTGTTGGTGAACACGCCTTCCTTTTCCGCCCATACCGCAGCGGGCAGGAATACGTGGCTGTATTCGTTGGTTTCCACATCGGCGTAGGCGTCCTGCACCACCAGGAACTCCAGTTTTTCGAGCGTCTTGCGGATGCGTGCCGTGTTGGGCATGGAGGTCATGGGGTTGGTGGCGATCAGCCACAGGCCCTTGATCTGCCCGGTTTCGATGGCAGGCAGGATATCGGTCATGAACATGCCGCGCTTTTCCGGGAAGAAGTCTTCATCGATGCCCCAGAACTCGGCAACCTCTTTCCGGTCTTGCGCCTTCTCCAGCGCGCGATACCCCGGCAGGCCGGAACAGGACGACCACTCGCGCGTGCCCATGGCGTTGCACTGGCCGGTAATCGACAGACTGCTACCACCGGGCTTGCCGATATTGCCGGTGATGAGGTTGAGGTTGTTGATAGCCACCACACCGTCGGAACCGTGCGTGGACTGGTTGATACCCATGGTCCAGATGGTCATGGCGGCATTGGCCCTGGCGTAGACACGCGCCACGTTACGGATAGTGTCTTCATCGATACCGCAGATTTTCGAGGCAGTTAGCGGGTCATAGTCCTGCACCGTGGCCTTGAAGGCATCAAAATCGGTGGTGTGCGCCCGAATATAATCTTCATCCTGCAGGCCTTCTTCCAGGATCACGTAGGCCAGACTGTTTAGTAACACTACGTCGGTACCGGGGCTGATCGGCAGGTGCATGTCGGCATTCTGCGCCAGCATGGTCACGCGCGGATCGACAACAATGAGCGGAAAATGCCGCTTCTCGCGCGCTTCGCGCATGCGCCAGTAAATAATCGGGTGTTGTTCCGGCAGGTTGGAACCGATGGCCAGCAGGCAATCCGTGTGTTCGAAATCCTCGTAACAACCGGGCGGGCCGTCGGAACCAAAGGAACGCTTGTAGCCTGATACCGCCGACGCCATACACAAGGTGGTGTTGCCGTCATAATTGTTCGTACCAATCACACCGCGCGCCAGCTTGCCCAGCGTATAGAACTCCTCTGTCATGATCTGGCCGGTGGACACAATCGAGAAGGCATCACGGCCATACTGAGCCTGGATACGCTGGATTTCTGCAGCAGTCCTGTCCAGCGCCTCGTCCCAGCCCGCTTCACGGAACGGCTCATGAATCCGCTCACGCAGCAACGGCACACGCCCACGCCCACCACTCTCGAACAACTCGTACTCAAAGATCCCCTTGATGCACAACTTGCCGCGGTTTACATCGGCATCACCCACGCCACGCGCCGACACCGCCTTGCCGTCCTTGTTCAGGCCAACTTCAATGGAACACCCCGTCGAACAATACCCACAGGTGGTGTACTTCCACTCCACCGCGCCCTTGTCGGCAAGCTTGACAGGATTCTTCTTACTCCGCCCAAAAAGCATTTCATCTACCCTAAAACGTAAAAAGGGGTCAGTACCCTTTTTCTCAGGAAATGTCTGGATTCATCAGCCAATGTAAAATAAAAAGGGTACTGACCCCTTTTTACTTTTTACTGTCAGGCGTTCGGGCAGCCTTCGTCCGGCATTAGTGACAACATGACGGTGCCGCCTTCAATCTTCACCGGGAAACGTGCTGCGCAGCCTTCATCCGGCGCTAC
Source organism: Thiohalobacter sp. (assembly GCA_027080445.1). Lineage (GTDB taxonomy): Bacteria > Pseudomonadota > Gammaproteobacteria > DSM-19610 > DSM-19610 > Thiogranum. The sequence continues at coordinate 5,679 of JALWRY010000051.1, forward strand.
GGCAACACCGGTGTCCAGGCCGATTTTCCAGTCATGCAAGGGACAGGCCACGCGTTTGCCGTGGATGATCCCCTGCGACAGCGGTCCACCCTTGTGCGGGCATTTGTCACGCAGTGCGAAAATTTCGTCATCTATCGTGCGGAATACGGCAATATCACCCTCGACGCGGCTCACCACGCGTGCACCCTGGCGCGGGATATCCTCGAGCTTGCCCACTTCAATCCAGTTCTCGTTACTCATGTCTTTAACCTACCTGCTTGATCGGGGTGAATTCGTGTGCTTCGCCGCCCTCGGCACGTTCGGCCCAGGGGTCGTCCTGTGCGAAGGTCTGCGCGAACAGGAAGCGGTCGGCCAGCGCCTTGCGGCCTTCATCATCCTCGACCACCTTTTCCTTGACATAGCTCAGACCGACACGTTCCAGCCAGGGCGCGGTACGCTCCATGTAGTGCGCATCCTCACGGTATAACTGCATGAAGGCCGCCGCATATTCCTTGACCTCTTCAGGTGTCTTGACCGCGCACAGGTAATCAGTCGCGCGCACCTTGATACCGCCGTTACCGCCCACGTGCAGTTCATAACCGGAATCGACACAGACCACGCCAAAGTCCTTGATGGTGGCTTCGGCGCAATTGCGCGGACAGCCAGACACCGCCATCTTGAATTTATGTGGCGTCCAGCTGCCCCAGGTCATCTTCTCCAGTTCCTTACCCATTTCCGTGGAGTCCTGCGTGCCGAAACGACACCACTCCTTACCGACACAGGTCTTGACCGTACGCAGCGCCTTGCCGTAGGCATGCCCGGACACCAGGCCGGCTTTATTCAGTTCACCCCATACCTTCGGCAGCTCTTCCTTCTTCAGCCCGAACAGGGAAATACGCTGCCCACCGGTAATGTGAACGGTCTTGACCTTGTACTTTTCCGCCACTTCGGCAATCGCCTTGAGTTCTGCCGGCGTGGTTTCGCCACCCCACATGCGCGGGATCACCGAGAACGTTGCGTCCTTCTGGATGTTGGCATGCGCGCGTTCGTTGATGAAGCGGGACTGGCTATCATCCCTGAACTCGCTTGGCCACTGGCACAACAGGTAATAGTTGAGTGCGGGACGGCACTTGGCACAGCCATCCGGGGTTTTCCATTCGAGGAACTGCTGCGTGGAAGGGATATCCTTCAGTGCATTGTCACGAATCGCAGCACGGATTTCATCGTGGGTGAATTCGGTACAACCACACAACGGCTTTCTGGCCGGTGATTCGGAATAGTCACCACCGAGGGTATGTGCCAGCAACGCCTCGACCAGGCCGGTGCAGGAACCGCAGGAGCTGGAAGCCTTGGTATGTGCGCGTACGTCGTCCAGGGTGAACAGGTTTTTACTGGTGATAGCGTTAACGATGTCGCCCTTGCAAACGCCGTTACAACCGCAGATTTCCGCGGTATCGGCCATCGCCGCCACACGGTTGTCGTCACCGTGGCCGGAATCGCCAAGGTGCGCCTGGCCAAACAGCAGGTTGTCGCGCAGGTCCGAGACATCGGTATCGTCGCGCATCATTTCAAAGTACCAGGTACCGTCGATGGTGTCGCCGTACATCACCGAGCCGATAATGCGGTTGTCGCGCAATACCACTTTCTTGTAGATACCCCGGCCGGGATCCTGTAATACCAGCTCTTCGGTGCCTTCACCGCCATGGAAATCACCGGCAGAGAACAGGTCGATACCGGTTACCTTCAGTTTGGTGGAAGTCACCGAACCTTCGTATCGAGCTATCCCTAAGTGCGCAAGGTGGTTGGCGCAGACCTTAGCCTGCTCGAACAGCGGCGCCACCAGGCCATAGGTGGTACCCCGGTGCTGCACACATTCGCCAACGGAATAGATACGCGGATCGAAGGTCTGCATGGTGTCGTTGACGACGATGCCTCGCTCACAGTGCAGGCCGATCTTCTCGGCCAGTTCGATATTCGGTTTGATGCCGACAGCCATCACCACGATGTCGGCAGGAATCTCCAGACCATCCTTGAAACGCACACTTTCGACCTTGTCCTTGCCCAGCACGGCTTCGGTCTGCGCTTCCATCAGGAACTTCATGCCCTTCTCTTCCAGCGAAGCTTTCAACAGCGCGCCGGCCGGTTTGTCGAGCTGACGTTCCATCAGGGTATCCATGAGATGCACCACGGTAACGTCCATGCCCTGCTTCATCAGGCCGTTGGCGGCTTCCAGACCCAGCAGGCCGCCACCGATCACGACAGCCTTGCCATCCGGCTTCTTTGAAGCATCCAGCATGGTGTCAACGTCGGCGATATCACGGAAGGCAATCACGCCATCCAGCTCGTTACCGGGAATCGGGATAATGAACGGGTTGGAACCGGTCGCAATAATCAGGCGATCGTACTTTTCTTCCGTACCGTCCGAAGCGCGCACCCTACGCTGCGCCCGGTTGACTTCCTCAACCCACTTGCCCTTGTGCAGGGTGATGCCGTTGTCGGTATACCACTGCTCGTCATTGAGCATGATTTCATCGATGGTCTTCTCACCGGCCAGCACCGGGGACAGCAGGATGCGGTTGTAGTTGCCGTAGGGCTCGCCACCAAACACCGTAATGTCATACTGGTCAGGTGACAGCTTCAACAGCTCTTCGAGGGCGCGTACACCGGCCATGCCGTTGCCGATTAAAACGAGTTTCTCTTTCATGTTTCTCTTCCACGTCTGGGCTTACTGAGGGTTTAGCAAGCGCCGTGCCAGACCGGGAAACTGACATTATCCTGATAGTTAACAGCGAGATAGAATGACGTACCAGGAGAGTGGCCGGGGCTGGACACAGGGTCATGCACTACATTAGTGCGTGCTTATACGCTAATGCCTTTGCATGGCGCACCCATAGAACCCCGGCCCGTCTTTCAACCGGTTCGAGGAACCGGGTCATGCCGCAAGAGGAGATTTTTTGCCCTTTCCCGGGATAGAGGAAAGGTCCTGTCGTTACAGTGTTTTAAGCACCTTGTGCAGCTTGCCCCGGTACTTCGTCAGCGTGCCGGCAAGGCGGTTTACCGGTTGCATGGCATACTCCTTGCTCAAGGCTTCCCTAATCGTTTTCAAACAGGGAAGACCGGCACCATGCAAGACTCGGGATTCAGAATATTTTCGTTTTCCGGCAAAACACGCATCCTGCACCTGTCGTGGTTGGCTTTTTTTCTGAGCTTCTTCGTCTGGTTCAACCATGCACCGCTGCTTGGCGCCATGCGCGATACCTTTGGCCTCAGCGACCAGCAGATCAAGACCCTG
>JALWRY010000052.1 GCA_027080445.1 Thiohalobacter sp.
CGTTAAGTCTGGCGGGGCGCCCCACATATACCAGCGGCACAACATTGGACGTGTGCGCCGTGTGCGGCTGGCCGGTTTCCTTGTCACGCATCTGCTCCGCATTGCCATGGTCAGCCGTGATCAACAGCTCTGCGCCGGCCGCCTGCAATGCTGACAACACCCGCCCCATGCACTGGTCGATGGCCTCTATGGCCTTGACCGCGGCGTCCATATTGCCGGTATGTCCGACCATGTCAGGGTTGGCGAAATTACAGATAATGGCATCGTACTTGCCGCTTTCAATCGCCTCGACCAGGTGGTCTGTCACCTTCGGCGCATTCATCTCCGGCTGCAGGTCATAGGTATCGACCAGCGGGGAGGGCACCAGGATACGCTCCTCACCCTCGAAGGGCTCCTCCACGCCACCGTTGAAAAAGAAAGTGACATGGGCATATTTTTCTGTCTCGGCAAGCCGTAACTGGTGCAAACCGTGCCGCGCAGCAAATTCACCGAATACATTCTTCAGCCGTTCGGCAGGGAAGGCTACCGGCACATCAAACTCGGCATTGTATTCCGTCAGGCTGACAAAGCGGCCGAGCTTCGGCCTGAGCTCGCGATCAAAACCGTCAAAATCATCCTCGATGAACGGGCGGGTAATCTGCCGGGCGCGGTCTGAACGGTAGTTCATGAATACCACGACATCGCCATCCTCGACCTGCACCGGCTTTTCACCCCTGGGCACAATACGCGTGGCCTTGACGAACTCGTCACCTTCATCCCGTGCGTAGGCCATTTCCAGGCCGGTAATGGCATCCTCGGCTTCAAATTCCGCCTTGCCCCCGGTGATCAGGTCATAGGCCGCCTGGATACGCGGCCAGCGATGGTCACGGTCCATGGCGTAATAGCGCCCGATGAGGGAAGCAAAACGACCGCCACCGTATTCACGGAAGCGGTCTTCCATGGCCTGGATAGAAGCCGCCGCGCTACGTGGCGGGGTATCGCGGCCATCCAGGAAAGCATGCAGGTACACCTTGTCGACACCACGCTCGACGGCCAGTTTGACCATGGCATGTATATGTTCTTCATGACTGTGCACACCGCCGGGGGATAACAGCCCCAGCACATGCAGGGCTTTCCCGGCGGCTTTCGCAGCATCGGCCGCATCGGTCAGGGTCGCATTGGTAAAGAAAGAACCTGTCTTGATCGAACGACTGACGCGTGTGAATTCCTGGTAGACCACCCGACCGGCGCCCAGGTTCAGGTGCCCGACCTCGGAATTCCCCATCTGCTCACCCGGCAAACCGACCGAAGCACCCGAGGTACGGATGAAGGCATGGGGATATTCCGCCCACATCCGGTCCCAGACCGGCTTGTCCGCGCTATAGATAGCATTGAAATCGGTATCTTCACTGTATCCCCAGCCATCGAGAATAATCAGTACAGCCGTCTTGGGAGTTTTTGACATGTCCTTCAGTGTCTACGCAATGGGGTCCGGAACTGGATTTAGACCCATTCTAACGATAATTTCCATATGCCGCTATGCCGTTGCACATCCTGCCCGGTAAATTGCGGCTTTCTAATCAGGTTTATTATTGTATAATGTTTTGATTATAAAGGGCAGGGGCAGAAGCGCTTTAACCGGCACGAGCGTCCCGCTTAACACTCCCGAAGACACAGGTGGACATGGTGACGAACGAGACCCTTATTACCCGCGACGAAGATATTGATCGGGCGTCGCGCTCCCTCAAGGCTATGTCCCACCCGTTACGGCTGAAAATTCTCTGTACACTGGGCGACCAGGAAGTCAGCGTTCAGGACATCGTCGAACACGTGGGCACCTCACAGAGCAATATTTCCCAGCACCTGGCCATCCTCCGCGACAAGGGCATACTGACCTCACGCAAGGATGCCAACCGCGTTTACTACCGGGTCGGTGATTCCCGCACACTGAGGCTGATCGGGATGATGCGTGAAGTCTTCTGTACCGCCAACCTTTCCAGCTGATTACTGTCACTCGTGGATTTCGCTCGCATCGCCGAATTTACCGGCCATCACCCTGTTCTGATTCTCGCTTTTCTGGGCACGCTTGCGCTGCTCGTTTTTCTTGAAGCCAGCCGAATATTCAGTGGCGCAAAATCGGTGGGGCCTACCGAGGCCACCCAGCTCAATAACCGCGAGGATGCCGTTTTCCTGGATATCCGTGATGACGGCGAATACCATAGCGGACACATCCCCGGCGCCATCCATATCCCGCTGAAACAACTGCCGGAACGGGTATCCGAACTGGAAAAATACCGTGGACGGCCGATTATCGCCTGCTGCCGCTCGGGAAACCGTTCCGGCAGCGCCGGTAGCATTCTGGCAAAACACGGCTTTGAAAGGGTGTACAATCTCGCCGGCGGTATTGCCGCCTGGCAGAGCGCCAACCTGCCGGTAAGCAAAAAATAGTATTTAACCCTGAACCACTGGAACCACCAACATGACAGAAGATAACAACCCGGCAGCCTCCGAAGAAGGTCCCCAGTTCTCCATTCTGCGCGTTTACCTCAAGGATGTTTCCTTTGAAATCCCCAATGCCCCACAAATTTTCGTGGAAGACTGGAAACCGGAAATCGACCTGCAACTCAATACCGAAGTGTCAGCTGTTGATGCCGACATCTATGAGGTTGTACTTAATGTCACCGTCACAGCAAAACAGGGGGACAAAACCGGGTTCCTGGTTGAGGTTCAGCAAGCCGGTCTGTTTACACTCAAGGGCTTTGACGAGAATCAGAAAAGCTCCATGCTCGGCGCCTACTGCCCCACAACGCTTTATCCGTTTGCCCGCGAGGCTGTGTCTGACCTCGTAGCCAAAGGCGGTTTCCCACAATTATTACTGGCCCCGATAAACTTTGACGCACTTTACGCGCAGAATATCGACCAGATCAATGCACAGGTTGGCGACGCACAAGCCCACTAGCGTACCGGAGATCACCACCAGTATGCCGAGCACATCCCGTAGGGCCGTCAGCATCCTGGGTGCCGGCTCATGGGGCACGGCACTGGCCATGTTGCTGGCACGCAATGGCGTTTCCGTCCGACTGTGGGACCGTGATACCGCACACATCGCCGCACTGAACACAGCGCGCACCAATGAACGCTACCTGCCCGGGATAACCTTGCCAGACGGCATTTCGCCGCTAGCCGACCTGCAGGACGCCCTCGCTCACACAGACTTTGTACTGGTCGTCGTGCCGAGTAGCGGGTTTCGCGAAACCCTGGAAAAGATTGCCGCATTGGAGAATGTCCCGGGAAATCTTGTCTGGGCCAGCAAGGGGCTGGAACCGGGCACGCGAAAATTCCTGCACCAGGTGGTCGAGGAAGCCATGCCCGGCCAAACAAACTTTGCTGCCCTGTCCGGTCCGAGTTTTGCGCTCGAAGTTGCACGTGGCCTGCCAACCGCGGTCACCATTGCCTCACCGGATCCTGTCTATGCACAAACTGTCGCCGACCTGTTTCACAGCGCCACCTTCCGCGCCTACACCAGTACCGACCTGATCGGCGTGGAACTCGGCGGCTCGGTGAAAAATGTGCTGGCCATCGCGGCAGGCATCTCCGACGGCCTTGGCTACGGCGCCAATGCACGCGCTGCATTGATCACCCGCGGTCTGGCGGAGATCATGCGACTGGGCACAAAACTCGGCGGTCAACGCGAAACCTTCATGGGACTGGCCGGGGTAGGGGACCTGGTGCTGACCTGTACCGATGACCTGTCACGCAACCGGCGGCTGGGACTGGCGCTGGGACGTGGCAAGACACTGGCGGAAGCCGTGGAGGAAATCGGCCAGGCAATCGAGGGCCTGGAGACGGCGAGGGAACTGCACGCCCTTGCGATCAGCCGCCAGGTCGATATGCCGATTACCGCACAGGTTAAAGCCGTCCTGTATGACGGCGAGCAACCGGCTGCTGCCGTACAGGCGCTGCTGACCCGCGAGGCCAAACCGGAGCAACTCTGAAGCGCGGATCTAACCCTCGCCGGAAAAATCCTGTTGTCGCCAGGCCTCATAGGTAAGCACAGCGACGGTATTGGACAGGTTCAGGCTGCGACTTTTCGCCACCATGGGTAAACGAATCACCTCGCTGACCTGTGCCGAATCGAGCACTTCCACGGGCAGGCCGCGCGTTTCCGGTCCGAACAACAAGGCATCATCATATTGATAGGTTATATCGCAATAACGTTGCGTACCGCGCGTTGAAACAGCATACAGGTGCGGCGGCCGGACAGTAGTGATAAACGCATCCAGCGTGCTGTGCACCTGCACGCTGGCCCACTCCCGGTAATCGAGCCCGGCGCGACGCAGCTTGCGATCTTCCAGTTCAAACCCAAGTGGCTCAATCAGGTGCAGCCTGCAACCGGTGTTGGCACAAAGCCGCATCACATTGCCGGTATTGGGGGGAATCTCCGGCTGGTAAAGTACGATGTTAAACATACTCATATTAATCCGCTTTTCTTTCGCGACGGCTTCAGGTCAAATACGGCACCATGAATCCGACTGCCAACCCGCTCGCCGTTGATTTTTGCGGCCTGACCTTTAACTCACCGCTGGTGCTACTGTCCGGTTGTGTAGGTTTTGGCGAGGAATATACACGGGTACGGGGATTTTCCAATCGCGATGTCGGCGCGGTTTGCCTGAAAGGCACCACGCTGGAACCGCGCCCGGGCAATGCACCGCACCGGGTCTGTGAAACGCCGATGGGCATGCTCAACGCCATTGGCCTGCAAAACCCCGGCGCGGATCACGTGGTCGGGAAGATACTGCCGCAACTGGACTTCAGCGAAACGCGCTTTATCGCCAATGTATCCGGTTCCACGGTAGAGGAATACCACGAAGTGACCCGGCGCTTCGATGACTCGCCCATCGACGCGATCGAGATCAATATTTCCTGCCCCAATGTCAGGGAGGGTGGCGTCGCCTTCGGCAATGACCCGGACATGTCCGCCAGGGTGGTAGAAGCCTGCCGCAAGGCCACCGGCAAACCGCTGATTACCAAGCTTTCACCCAACCAGACCGATATTGCCAACAACGCACGCCGTTGTATCGAGGCGGGCAGCGATGCTTTTGCGGTGATCAATACCCTGATGGGCATGGCCATCGATATCGAGACCCGTCAACCGGTGATCGGCAATAACCAGGGCGGCCTGTCCGGCCCGGCCATCAAACCGGTGGCGCTGCTCAAGGTCCACCAGGTCTACCAGGTATGCAAGGCACACCATATTCCCATTATCGGCCAGGGCGGGGTGACCACGGTGGAAGACGCCATTGAATTCCTCATTGCCGGCGCCACGGCGGTCGGCGTGGGTACTGCGTTGTTCTACGACCCGCTGGTGTGCAAAACCCTCAACACCGGGATTTCCGACTACCTTCAGCGCCAGCAACTCGCCAATGTCACTGCGCTGACCGGCAGCCTTGCGCTCAACGACCCCCACAACCACTAAGACCACCCTGGCGCATTCGTCGTACCGGCGCATGTATCTATACCCTGGGAACCCCTGGTCTGCAGCGAGCACCAGACCAGCCCTCTACTCCATGGCCTGAAAGTTGCTTGTTTCCCCCTGCTTGCAAGCTGCAACAGGGTAAGAATATGTATAACAGACACTTCGGGCTGTCGGCGGCCCCGTTCCGCAGTACCCCGGATACACGGAAATTTTTTGGCGGCGGCCAGCGCGCGGAAGTGCTGGATACACTGATATACGCGATCTGTCACGGCGAAGGCATGGTCAAGGTGACCGGTGAAATCGGCACCGGCAAAACCATGTTATGCCACATGTTGCAGGAACAACTGCCCGAGTCTGTCGAGGTCGTCTACCTGGCCAATCCCAGCCTGACAAGCGACGAAATATTGACGGCTATCGCGCAGGAACTGGAACTGGCCCTGCCGGAACACGCCTCCCACCTGCAATTGCAACAACGCTTGCAGGATTACCTGCTGTACTGCCACCGCAAACAACGCCGGGTGGTGGTATTTATCGAAGAAGCCCAGCAGATGCCCCTGCAAACTCTGGAAGAAATTCGCCTGCTGTCCAACCTGGAAACCCGCGATGCCAAGCTCCTGCAGCTGGTCCTGTTCGGTCAGCCCGAACTGGACACGCTGCTGGCAAGGCATGAAATCCGTCAGTTGCGGGACCGTATCGGGCACAGCATCCACCTTGAGCCCCTGACCCGGCGTGAAGTCGCGGAATACCTGCGTTTCCGGCTCTATAACGCCGGTTACCGGGGCGGGGAACTGTTTACCCGCGCTGCCTGCCGGCAACTGGCGCTATCCTCGGGCGGGTTGATCCGTCGCCTGCACCGACTGGCTGACAAGGCGCTATTGGCGGCCTTTTCGGCCAATTCAGCACAGGTTCGCTGGATAGACGCCTGGCGTGCACGTTGCGACGAGCGGCGGCCGTCGCGCTTTCCCCGTTTTGCCGGGGGTCTGGTCGCCGGCGCCGCCGTATCGGTAATAGCCGTATTACTGGCCGGCCCGCCGCAGACGCCCGGCCCGGTCGTTACCCGAACCGCCACGACTTCCCCCGACAACAATGCGATCTCCCCGGCGCTGCAAGCCGCCCGGCAACGGGCGCTGAGCATTCGACCCGCTGCTGGCCTGCCACGGGTTTCACAGCGCTTGCTGGCATCACGCAACTGGCTGCGGGCAACCCGCAACGGCCTGACCGTGCAGCTCCTGCTCAGTGATGACGATGATCTTGGAAAGATTGAAAAATTACTGGGTAAACAACCCTATACAGATCTATTGCCCGCCATTTACCTGTCCCGCAGCGAAATCGGCGGACGCCCGCGCTGGAACCTCCTGTACGGTCATTTTGACAGCAAGACCAAAGCTTTGGCGGCAATTGCCGCTCTACCGGATGAGATGCGCAGGCATCAGCCCTTTTTACGCTCGATCTCGGCACTGCGCCGGGATCACCAGCACGCTGAAATGCTGGCAAACCAGGACACACAGGGATGAACGGAGTACGCTGGATACGCTATTTACTGCTGGCCGCACTGCTGGCCGGTTCCGGCTGTGCGCCAACCCCGCCGCGGCCGGCTAGCGGGCACATCGACAGCAGCCAACGACCCGATGCGTCACACCTGTCCCGTGACACCATCCCGCCCCTGGTCAGGCAGGCGCCGGTCGTGCCGGAACCCGTTCCGGCCAAAGCACAGGAAACCTACAGTGTCGTCGTTACCAAAGCGCCACTGGATGACGGGTCGTTCTGGCGAGAGGAGCGCTAGCCGGACAGCTGTGCCTTGATCTTGCCGCTGACAGCACCCATATCGGCGCGGCCCTGCAGTTTATCCTTGAGCTGGCCCATTACCTTGCCCATGTCTTTCATGCTGGCGGCGCCGGTGGCTTCAATGGCGGCACGGATGAGGTCGTCGATTTCCGCTTCATCGAGCGGTTCGGGCAGGTAGGTCTGGATGATATCCAGTTCGAAACGTTCCTGTGCGGCGAGGTCTTCGCGGCCGGCTTTTTCGTACTGTTCCAGCGAATCGCGACGCTGCTTGGACATTTTGTCCAGCACCACAGTGATCTGTGCGTCATCGAGTTCGATGCGCTCGTCGACTTCACGCTGCTTGATGGCCGCCAGGATCAGGCGGACGACACCCAGCTTCGGCTTGTCGCCGCTGCGCATGGCAGTCTTCATGTCCTGCTGGAGCGTGTCCTTGAGGGCCATGTCAGAACGTGCGGGTAAGGTTTAGTACAGGCGGGTGCGACGCGCGTTTTCGCGAAACATCTTCTTCGCGTGGCGCTTCACGGCAGCGGCTTGCTTGCGCTTGCGTTCCTGGGTGGGTTTTTCGTAGAACTCACGGCGGCGGACTTCCGACAGGATGCCGGCCTTTTCGCAGGAGCGCTTGAAGCGACGCAGTGCAACTTCAAAAGGCTCGTTTTCGCGTACTTTGACTTGTGGCAATGCCAATTCCTCTAAACGGATATTTCAAGGGGCGCGTAGTGTACCAGCGCCGGCAGCAAAGGTAAAATCCGGGGCTTTTGTTGTATAATCAGGCGCCTGAATGACCGGAAACGCATGAATCATCCATTCCTCATGCAGAGAGTGCACATGGATAAAAGCAAAATGGACGCACTGGTGGCGGCCACACACAAGGCGCGGGATGCCCGCGAGCTGGGTTATCGCGAACAGGCACTGAAGCTCTACCCGTGGATTTGCGGGCGCTGTCAACGTGAATTTACCCGTGAAAACCTGCACGAGTTGACGGTGCATCACCGGGATCATAACCACGATTACAATCCCCCGGATGGCAGTAACTGGGAGTTGTTGTGCCTGTATTGCCACGATAATGAGCACCAGCGGCTGCTGGAAGCCGAACAGCAGGCCTCCGGCGCGTCGGCGGACGGGAAAGATTCCACTGCAACCCACAAGCCGTTCGCCGGCCTGGAAGCTTTACTGAAGAAATAGCCCGGCGATTTCCCGTGCCGGCCGGCGACCGGTACCATAGTGGCTATGCTCGTCCTCGGTATCGAATCCTCCTGCGATGAAACCGGCGTCGCCCTGTTCGATACCGAACAGGGTTTGCTGGCCGACGCGCTGCACAGCCAGATTGCCCTGCATGCGGAATATGGCGGCGTCGTGCCGGAACTGGCCTCGCGCGACCACGTGCGCAAGGCCCTGCCGCTGTTGCGCACCGTTCTTGACCAGGCCGGTGTCCAGCCGCAAGCCATTGCGGGTGTCGCCTATACGGCGGGGCCGGGGCTGGTCGGCGCGTTACTGGTGGGCGCATCGATCGGCCGCAGCCTGGCCTATGCCTGGGACGTGCCGGCGGTCGGCGTGCACCACATGGAAGGTCACCTGCTGGCGCCTATGCTGGAAACGCCGGCACCGGACTTTCCCTTTGTGGCGTTGCTGGTATCCGGGGGGCATACGCTGCTGGTGGAAGTGCAGGGTATCGGCCAGTACCGGATTCTCGGTGACACCCTGGACGAT
>JALWRY010000053.1 GCA_027080445.1 Thiohalobacter sp.
GACTTCAACCGTCTTAAATAGCGAACCCGATGCCGCTAAAGGTACAATGTTGCTATGCCCGACAAGCGGTAGGAGGTTGTGAAGGTCAGGGATTTACCGATTGGCTTGATTCCCGTCATTCTGGCGCAGGCCAGAATCCAGGGGTTTCAATGCGATAGATACCGGCTTTCGCCGGTATGACGGTGAATCAGGATTGCCTTTGCTTTCGGATTGCCTATGAGCGATGTTTCACTACAGATGAGCAGATTTATGAATCTTTTTAAAGCTAAACAAGGTGTTGGGGGTTTTACCCTGATCGAGGTGATGGTGGTTGTGGTCATACTGGGTATTCTTGCCGGTGTGCTGGTGCCCAAGCTTATGAGCCGGCCTGAGGAAGCCCGCATTGCGGCCGCCAAGTCGAATATCCGCGCCATCGAAGGTGCGCTGAATATGTACAAGTTGCAGAACTACGATTACCCCACCACGGAACAGGGTCTGGAAGCCCTGGTGACCAAACCGACGATTCCGCCGGAACCCGCCAACTGGGGTGACGGTTACATGGACCGCATGCCGGTTGATCCCTGGCAGCAGCCCTACCAGTACCTGTCGCCGGGTACCCACGGTGCGTTCGACGTGTATTCACTGGGTCCGGATCGCAAGCCCAGCGATGACGATATCGGGAACTGGAATCTGAACTGATCCATCTGTGATCGCCTTACCCCGTTACACGCTCCGCCAGCCTGCCCCCGGCAGGCTGTTTGCGTTGGGCCGCCCGCAACAGGCGCGGGGTTTCACACTGCTGGAAGTCATGGTGGTCGTGGTGATTATCGGCATCATGCTGGGGGTGTCGGCCCTGTCGATGCGCGGTGACTCGCACGCAGAATTACTGGAGCGAGAGGCGACACGGATGATTGCCCTGCTCAACCTCGCCAGCCAGGAAGCGGTGATGCGCAGTGAACAGCTTGCCGTGCGCTTCAGCGATGACGGCTATGAATTTATGCTGTTGCAGAACGGCGGCTGGCTGCCGGTGGAGGGTGACCCGACGTTGCGTGCGCGCCGTTTCCCTGATGACATCAGCCTGCGTCTCGAACTGCAGGATAACCCGCCGCCTGCCTTGCTCAGTGGTGAAGAATCCGATTTCCCCCAGGTTTTCCTGTTGTCGAGCGGGGAAATGACGCCGTTCGTGATAACGCTGTTTTCACCGGCCACCGAGCGGCGCTTCGTGATCAAGGGCAGTTTGCTGGGACACCTGGAGCTGGAGAAATGAAACGTGCGGGCGGGTTCACGCTGCTGGAAATCCTCGTCTCGCTGGTAGTGGTGGGCCTGGCGATGGGTGCGGTGATCCAGACCGTGGGCGGCTATACGCGCAACCAGGCTAACCTGCGCGACCGGGTATTTGCGCAGTGGGTGGCGCGCAACCGGCTCACCGCCATGCAGGTCAACGGCGACTGGCCGGCGGTGGGCCAGACCAAAGGCGATGTGGATTTCCCGGAAGATCCCTCCGGGGTGAAAAATCGGCCCTGGCGCTGGGTGATGCAGGTGACCCAGTCACCGGAGCAGGACATGCGCCGGCTGGATATCGATGTGTTTCGCGCCGATGCCGATGATGATGCGGCACCGCTGGCCCGCCTGAGCGGGTTTGTGGAGAAACGCTGATGCGGCCTGTACGTGGTTTTACCCTGCTGGAATTGCTGGTCTCGCTGTCGATTTTTGCGCTTATCGGCATCATGGCGTACAGCGGCCTGGCCAACGTCATGCGCCAGCAGGCCCAGACCGAAGTCTATTCGAAACGCATGCAGGACCTGCAACTGACCTACCGGGTGCTGAAACGCGACTTTGAGCAATTCGTTGACCGCAGTATTCGTAACGAATTTGGTGATGTGTCACCGGCGCTGGTGACGGGCGGGAATTACGCCGGCGTGGAATTTACTCGCACGGGCTACCCGAATCCCGCCGGTTACCTGCGCAGCGACATGCAGCGGGTGGCTTACCTGGTGGATGACGGTCAGTTAATACGGCGCAGCTGGCGTGTACTCGACCGTGCGCAGGACAGCCGGCCGGATGAGCAGGCGCTGATTGATGGCGTGCAGGGTTTCAGTCTGCGTTACCTCGACGACAACAAAAAGTGGCAGCAAAGCTGGCCACCCGTCTCGACCGCCGTGGTGGCGCCTGCCCCCGGCGCCACCGTGGCGAAAAAATGGCCCCTGGCGGTGGAGGTGGAGCTTTCACT
>JALWRY010000054.1:0-2198 GCA_027080445.1 Thiohalobacter sp.
CCTGGATATTGTCCAGCGCTACGCGGACAAACTGCGCAAGAACGGCGCGAACCTGGTGGTCGTCATGAGCGAACTGGGCCTTCCCAAGACCAAGCGCCTGGCTGACCTGGTCAGTGCCGGTTCAGTGGATATGTTCTTTGCCGCGCACACCCACGAGGCTGTATTCACGCCGATCAGGTCCGACAGCGGTGCACTGGTGGTCGAAGCCGGTAACGACGGTTACCTGGGCCGCATGGATGTGGTGGTCGATGTCCGCAAACGCTGGCGCAGCACCACCGTCACGGTGAAGAGCAAGAAATGGACAATGATCGAACTCAACGACAGCGTGGCGGATGACCCGGACATGCTGGCGCTGGTCAAAAAGGCCCGTGCGCCCTACCTTGGCGACCACGTGTTCGTCGAGGCGCCACCCTTTGTCATGCAGACCCTGACCAAATCCATTGACACGGTCATCGGCCATGCCGACAGCCTGGTGGATCGCAAGGACGCCCTGGAAAGCAGTTTCAATAACGGCTGGACCAACCTGTTGCGTGAGACCACTGGCACGCAGATGGCCATGACACCAGGCTTCCGTATGGGCGCCACCATCGGCGCAACCGGTACTGTCTATGAAGACGGTGCGGTCGCTGACGGGGCGATCACGATCGAAGACGCCTACCGCTTCTTCCCCATGGCCTATTCGATATCGACCGCTGAAGTGACCGGGACCCGCCTGCGTGAAATTGTTGAAGACGTACTCACCCGCACCTTCTCACCGGATGTGTTCAAGCAACGCGGTGGCTGGAACTACGGCTTTGCCGGGGTGAACTTCACGCTCGACCTGGCCGCACCGGATGGCCAGCGTATACAGTCGATGACCTACACGGACACCGGCGTTACCGTGGCAGACAGCGATGTCATTACCATCACCGGCTGCCGCCGTACCCCGGTCGAGACCGGCAGCGACGTTCTCTGCGCCTATACCGGCTTTACCAACGTCCAGCCGGTAATCGGCGGAGGCCCCGGTCCCTTCGACCAGTTGCCCATCCAGGCGGTGGAACTGTTCCAGAAGGCGCTGGCCAACAGCCTGTTCAACGGCAGTCGGAGCAACATTGTCGACACCAACAACACGCCGCGCTGGCCGCAGACGGAACTGATCCAGCCACTCGACGGTGTCGGTTCGCCGACCGGCGCCAATGGCGGCGGCCAGGACTGTGGCGCATTCGGCTTCGGCTGTATCGTCAACGGAGGTGGTTTCGGCTTCCTCGGCTTCTGAGTTCCAGAGGCATCAAGGCAGATACCGGGGGCCTCTGGCCCCCGGTTTTTATTCCGAACCGGACAAAAAAGTCAGGAAACTGTCACTATGTCAGCGCCTTACAGCACCGAGGGGAATTTGTGACATTATCACATCCAGAACATAATCAAACACTTATACTCTCTTCCCCATGCACAGCCCGGCATTCTGGTCTACACTCAGGTAAGCATCACTCGAACCTGCCAGAATGACAGCGACCATCAGGTTCAGGAGGATTCATGAGCAAAGATAATATCTCGGTCGAGGTACAGTCGCTCATCGATGCACAGGACCACCCCTTCGTCCTGATCGATGAAAACTATAATATTGTCGCCGCCAATGTCGCCTACAAACAGGCCTACAGTGTAGAGTCCCAGGACATCATCGGTCATAAGTGCCACGAAGTATCGCACCGCTCCGATGTCCCCTGCCACATGAACGGGGAAGACTGCCCGCACAAGGCGGTATTCGAGACACGCGCACCGCACCAGGTGCTCCACATTCACTATGACACCAATGCACAGCCCGAACATGTGCGCATCAAGGGCTCGCCGATTTTCGGCCTGGACGGTTCACTCTATCTCGGTGAAGCGGTCTTCCCGCTGGCGCACACTGAAGATATGGATTGCGAACAACAGCGCATGACAGGCAAATCCAGGGCCTTCCTGGCATGCATAGAAAACCTGACACGCGCCGCAGCCACCAGCGCACCGGTGCTGCTGACCGGCGAAAGCGGCGTGGGCAAGGACCTCGCGGCGGAATACATTCATCGTCGCTCCGACCGCAACGGGCATTCCTTCACCATGGTGGACTGCAGCGCCATCTCGGAAAGTGTTTTTGAAAGCGAGTTATTCGGCCACGAACGTGGCGCCTTCACCGGTTGTATCGGGCGGCGCTATGGCATGTTCGAACAGGCGGACGGTGG
>JALWRY010000054.1:2208-8916 GCA_027080445.1 Thiohalobacter sp.
GCACCCTGTTTTTCAACGAGATCGGTGACCTGCCGCAATCCCTGCAGGGCCGCCTGTTGCGCGCCATGGAAACCGGGCAGTTTCGACGCGTCGGCGGGCGTGAACTCCTGACGGCAAACGCGCGCATCATCTGCGCCACCGGCAAGAACCTGCGCCAGATGGTGGCCAACAATGCTTTCCGCGCGGACCTTTACTACCGTATCGCCGGTATCCTGTGCGAGATCCCGCCCCTGCGCGATCGGCGCGAAGACATCCCCGAACTTGCCGACGCCCTGTTGCAGCGCATGGGCCCCGAGAATACTGCCGCGCATCACCTGACCGACGAGGCCCGGCAACTCCTGATGACGCATGACTACCCGGGCAATGTACGCGAATTGCGCAATATCCTGTTACGCGCCGCCGCGCTCAGTACCAACGGCATCATTACACCGGCGGAAATTCATCTCGATACACCCCTGGAAACCCGGCATGTCGAAGGGACCCACCCGATTGCCAACCCGGACGGGCCGGAGCCCTCGATCAAGGGACTGGAATCCCAGTACATCGCAGAACTGCTGGCGGAACACCAGGGCAAACGCGCCCGGGTTGCGCAGATTCTCGGTATCAGTGAACGCACGCTGTACCGCAAGCTGAAACAATACGGCCTGCAATCCATCGGACGTTCCTCCGCCTGAACCTGCCACCATTGCGCAACGTCGCCCATCGCCTTTAGTGTTGCCATGAACCCCGACTTGCTAGCGATGATCGACGGGTTGATCTCCGCACCGTCGGTCAGCAGCGTCAGCGCTGATTTCGACCAGGGCAATCGCCAGGTCATCGAGCGGCTGGCCAACTGGCTCGATCCACTGGGCTATTCGGTCGAAATCATGCCCCTGCCCGGACGACCGGACAAGGCCAACCTGATCGCCACACTTGGCAAGGGGCCGGGTGGACTGGTGCTGGCCGGCCACACCGATACCGTACCCTGGGACGAGGGCCGCTGGAGTGTCGACCCGTTCCGGCTCACGCAAAAAGACGATCGCCTGTACGGGCTCGGCACCGCAGACATGAAAGCCTTCCTGGCGCTGGCCATCGAGGCGGCAAATCACTTCGACGCCGCGCAGTTCCGCGAACCCCTGATCCTGATCGCCACCGCCGACGAGGAAAGCTCCATGGCCGGCGCCCGTGCGCTGGTCGAGGCCAAACGCCCACAGGCGCGCTATGCCGTCATCGGTGAACCCACCGGCCTGCGCCCGATACGCCTGCACAAGGGCATCCTCATGGAAGCCATTCACCTGCGTGGCCGTTCGGGGCATTCCAGTGATCCCTCACTGGGCAACAACGCCCTGGAAGGTATGCACGCGATCATCGGCGAGCTGTTGCGCTGGCGCGCCGAACTCCAGGCCGAACACCGCAACCCGCTGTTCGCGGTACCGGTACCGACCCTCAACCTCGGCCATATCCACGGTGGCGATAACCCGAACCGCATTTGCGCCGACTGCGAACTGCATATCGACCTGCGACCACTGCCGGGTATGGAAATCCAGGCGCTGCGCCACAAGCTGCAAACCCGCCTTGCGACAGTTATCGAGGGCACCGGGCTGGAACTGGACTGCCATCCCCTGTTTGAAGGTACGCCGGCGATGGAAACCTCCGCCACCTCGGACATCGTACAGGTCACCGAAGCCCTGACCGGCTACAGCGCCACATCGGCCGCCTTCGGCACCGAAGGCCCGTACCTCAACAGCCTGGGTATAGAAACCGTCATCCTCGGTCCTGGCGATATCGACCAGGCCCATCAGCCCGACGAATACCTGGCCTGTGAACGGATCCCGCCCACCCTCGAACTGTTGAAACAGTTGATCCAGCGCTTCTGCGTAACGCCCGGCAAGTAGCCCCGTCCCGGGGAAACCGGTAATCTATGCGCCATGCCTGATAAACAGACAAGAAACAAGCAGGACACTTTCGTCGAAAGCATCCGTCTGGCCGCGCCGTATATTACCGCGCATCGTGGTTCCACCTTTGTGCTGATGTTCGGCGGCGAAGCCGTTGATGAACAGTTTGAACGGCTGGTTCACGATATCGCACTGCTGCACACCTTCGGTATTCGCCTGGTGCTGGTGCATGGCGCACGTCCGCAGATCGAACAGCGTCTGAAACTGCGCAAGGCGGAGATCCGTTACGTCAATGGACTGCGCGTCACCGATGACGAGGCACTGACATCGGTAAAGGATGCGGTCGGCAGCCTGCGCGTCGAGATCGAGGCGCAACTGTCAATGAGCCTGGTCAACACACCGACGGCCAATGCCCGCATCGGTGTCGCCAGTGGTAACTTTGTTATTGCCAAACCGCTGGGTGTACGCGACGGCGTGGACTACTGCCATACCGGCGACGTACGCCGCCTGGATGCCGAGGGCATTCATCAACAGCTGGACGCCGGCCGCATTGTCCTGCTGTCCCCGCTCGGCTACTCGCCCACCGGGGAAGTCTTCAACCTGAGTGCTGAAGAAGTCGCCACGGCCGCTGCCATTGCCCTGCATGCGGAAAAACTGATCCTGCTGACAAACGGCGGCAACCTGCGTGACGGACGGCGCCGCCTGATCCGCCAGATGTCCCTGCTGGAAGCGGAACAACTGCTGCGTTCCCGGCGTAAACTGGATGCTGACTGGGCGCGGCATATCAACCATGCCGTGGACGGTTGCCGGCGTGGCGTGCGTCGAACCCACCTGATCGATCGCCACAACGACGGCGGGCTGCTGAAGGAACTGTTTACCCGCGATGGCATCGGCACACTGATTACCGCGGAAACCTACGAAGGCCTGCGTATCGCCGGCATCGATGACGTCGGCGGTATCCTGCAACTCATTACGCCACTGGAGGAAAGCGGCGTACTGGTGCGGCGTTCGCGTGAAATGCTGGAAATGGAAATCAACCACTTCATGGTGATCGAGCGTGACGGCATGATCGTTGCCTGTGCAGCCCTCTACCCCTATCGCGGTCACATTGCCGAACTGTCCTGTCTCGCCGTCCACCCGGACTACCAGGCACAGGGGCGCGGGAACCAGCTGCTGCAGGCGATTGAACGACGCGCCGCCAGCAACGGTATCAAACGACTGTTCATTTTAACCACGCGCACCGCACACTGGTTCCGCGAGCGGGGCTTCCGCAGCGCCGAGTTGTCAGACCTGCCGGTCAAAAGGCGCAGTCTGTATAACTACCAGCGCAAGTCCAAGGTGTTGATAAAAATGATCGAGGCCCCGGCTGCTGACGGCCAGATAAGGTGAAACCACTACGCATCGCCCAGCTCACCGATACCCACCTCTTTGCCAGTGCAGAGGGGGCGTTGCTCGGCCTCAATACCCGCGCGTGCCTGGATCAGGTGATACAGCAGATCAAACAGGACAGCAGCTTTGACCTGGTCGTCGCCAGCGGCGACCTGGCGCACGATGGCAGCCAGGCGGCTTACCAGTGCTTCCGCGACCGGGTCGGGCAACTCAATGCGCCGGTCTATTGTTTACCCGGCAACCACGACGAACGCGCGGCGATTCGCGACAACCTCAACGAGGCAAACTTTCACTGCATTCGCAACCAGGAGATCGGCGGCTGGCAAATGATCTTTCTCGATTCCACGGTACAGGGGAATGATGGTGGACACCTCGGCGCCGATGAACTTGACGCGCTGTCGCAAACACTCGACCGGCACACCGGGCAGCCATCGATCATCTGGCTGCATCACCAGCCCGTCCCCATGGGCAGCCGCTGGCTGGACACCATGGCCGTGGATAACCCGGAAGATTTCTTCGCAATCACGGATCGTTACTCGCAACTGCGCGCTATCGTCTGGGGACACGTTCACCAGGCCTTCGACCAGCAACGCAATCATGTCCGCTTACTGGCCTCGCCTTCCACCTGCCTGCAATTCCTGCCCGCCAGCGAAGACTTTGCCATCGATGAAGCGCCACCCGGCTATCGCTGGCTGGAACTCTACCCGGACGGTACGCTGAAAACCGGTGTGAAGCGCCTGGCGGCTATCCCCGGTCGTATCGACCTGGCGGCACACGGCTACTGAGCCGGCAACGGGTAACGCTCCATCAGGTACCCCAGGCAGTCCTGGCGAATCACCCGCTCGTCCAGCGTGAACATCGACGGCATCAACGGCCGGGTCGTCTGCAACAAACCGTCTTTCACCCTGAAGTAGCGCGACGCCACATCTACACCCTGATCGTCGGAGACTTCCAGGGGAAGTGATTCCACGCCGTTCAACTGCGCCAGTGTGCTGCCGGCCGGCAGTTCGCGGAAATTAAGATGATCGAGGTCCTCGATAAAGCAGATATCCACCGGCGCCTCGCCAAAGGCGAAACTCAGGCGACGTGGCACGCGCACGATAGCAACCGTATGGAACACATCCACATCCTGTTCCGCGACCGGCTGATCAGGAATTTCACTCAAGTGCAGGCTGGCGTCCAGAAACTCCAGCGCATGTGTCTCACCGGCGGCCTGTCCGACCTTGCCACACTCCACCGTGACTGCCGGGCAGATTTCCGCAAATGCCAGCGACTGCACACCCCGGGGCCGGGTGAAATACACCAACGTACGACTGAACAGGCTGGCCAGCTGGACAAAACGGTGTTCGACCCGGTTGATACAGGCGTAGTGCGGATTGATACCGGTATTATTATGCAGGTCTACACTGGCAAACGGCTGACGCGCGCGCATGATCTCGAAGACCTCGGCCATCATGCGTTTCTCCGGCGTATCCTGGCAATCCGTGCCAGGCCACACGCGGTTATAGTCCGGCTGACCGGCAAGCCGCCGCAGGCCGTCACGCGCCGCATCGACGTTACCGATAAACAGGCTCAGCGCACGCGGAAGCTCGCGGTCATAGTAACGCTTCAACAAACCCTGGATCGCCAGCAGGCCGGTTGTCTCGTTACCGTGCAACAACACGGAAACGAACAGGGGCCGCTCGCGGCGGCCGGACAAATGCACCAGTGTCGGCCCGCCAAGCAGGTTC
The DNA here is from genome assembly GCA_027080445.1 of Thiohalobacter sp. Lineage (GTDB taxonomy): Bacteria > Pseudomonadota > Gammaproteobacteria > DSM-19610 > DSM-19610 > Thiogranum. The sequence continues at coordinate 7,202 of JALWRY010000054.1, forward strand.
GCCAGTTGCTGTGGCCGGGCATCGATAAATGCCTCGGGCAGGGTTTCTACCTGTCGTAACAGACTTCCCATCAGTTATCCCAGTCGTGTACCGGTTCGCCGCGTTTCTGGCGTTCATAGTAGGCATTGGTCAGGGCCTGCATGTCATGCCCGTGGCGCGCCAGCCAGGCGCGCTGCCAGCCGGCGCCGGTACAGGCATTTTTGACCCGTTGCTTTATGATCGACAGGTAACGCTCGCAATCTGCCTTATCTATGCCCAACAGACCCAGCCCGTAGCCTGCCAGCGGCACCAGCTTGTCCAGCAACAGGCTTTGCGCCGGTCCCTTTCGGCCATCCAGCCAGGTGATTTGCGCCTCCAGTCCGTCGCGCGCCGCCGCATAGAAGTTGTCACGCGCCGTGGCAAACGGCAGCTGGTTTTCCGGCGCGACGTCACTCCGTGCCAGGGCTTCCACCAGGCCATAGTAAAACGCCGCGTTGGCGATACTGTCTACCACCGTTGGACCGGCCGGCATCACCCGTTGTTCAATACGCAGGTGTGGCGTGCCGTCATCATCAAAACCGATCAGCGGACGGTTCCAGCGCCAGATCGTGCCATTGTGTAAACGCAGGTGGCGTAGCTGCGCTTCCGGCGCCTCATAACACATAGGCAACAGCACGGGGAAATGCTGCTGGTTTTCGACAAAGCACTCGAACAGGGATTCCTTCGCGTAACCGGTACCGAAACTGACACGCCGCACCGGACCGCGGCTGGCGCCAGCGAACCCGCCCACTTCCACCGACTGTTCGAACAGCGGAATGCGGGTTTCTTCCCACAGTTGCTTGCCGAACAGACAGGGGGAGTTAGCGCTCGCGGCCACCAGCGGCGCCGACAGAATCTGTGCAGCATTGTAATAACGCACCGCCTGCTTCTGGCCGACCTTCAGGTGCAGTTGCAGGGACGTGGTGGCGGACTCCAGCATGACATCCTCATGCAGTACATTGAGGTGCTCATGGCCGAGGATATCCAGCGCCAGGGGCTTGCCGTCACGTATGCGCAAGACCTGTTCATTGAGGGCGCGGTAACGTTCCAGGTCCGACATATTCTCCAGGCTAAGGTCCTGCTGGCGCACGCTGGGGAGTATGCCCACCATCATCAGGCGCGTGCCACTGATTCCGTCGGCGACACGTTCGCTTTTATGCCAGGTTGATTCAAGTTCCTCTTGCAAATGCGACAAAGCGTGCCCGCTGAGCGCCTGGGGGTGTACATTCAACTCCACGTTGAACTGCGCCAGTTCCGCGACCACCATCGGATCGTCCATGGCCTTGAGGAAGGCCTGGTTCACCGCGGCCGGGCGCGCCTTCGGGTCGATCAGCCAGGCTTCGAGTTCCAGGCCGCAAACCGGCACATGCGTGGAGAACGCCTTGTCCTCGAACCACTGGCCGAGCAGGGCGGTTTCAGCCGCCAGGCGCTCGCGGAAAGCCTCGAAATCGGCATCGACAAACTGGCTGCGACTGATTTCGTCACCCATGCGCCACACCCCGTAATTGAGCATCAAGTTCCGTCAGCCTTTGCGGCGTGCCCACATCCGTCCAGCCACCGGTATAGTGTTCACCTGTCACCTGGCCATTGCGCATGGCGTCGCGCAACAGCGGCGCCAGTGGAAATGCGCCGGGCGGGCACGCGGCAAACAATGCCGGGTGATACAGGCCGATACCACTGAAGGTCAACGCCGCTTC
>JALWRY010000055.1 GCA_027080445.1 Thiohalobacter sp.
GAGGTAGGCGGGCGGCTGGTAATCCGCCAGTCGAATGGCGTGTGGCGTTACGGCGACGCCGTCTTTGGCGAGTTCGGCCATGATGTAATTGTCCCGGGATGTCGTCTGCAGAAGGCGCCATTGTAGTGACCGCGGCGGCTTACCGCTACAGGGCGCGCAGGGCGTCGACGATTTCCGCGGGTTCCATGCGCGTGGTGTAGTTTTTATCGACACAGGCGGCACGGACCGTGCCATCCCGGTCGATCACATAGGTGGCCGGTACCGGCAGCTGCCAGCTGTCGTCCTGGTTGGCGGCGGGAAGATCCAGGCCCCATTCCAGGTACAGTGGCCGCAGGGTTTCGTGGACATCCATGATCAGGCCGTAGTCGCTGGCAACCTTGTTGTGCAGGTCGGACAGTACATCGAAGGACAGGCCGAGTTTTTCCGCATGGCTGAGGGAATTGTCAGGGCGTTCCGGGGAAACCGCAATCAGGCGGGCGCCACAGGCGCGAATGTCATCCATGCGCTGTTGCAGGGCATTGAGTTCCAGGTTGCAGAACGGGCACCAGGATCCCCGGTAAAAACTCAGTACCACGGGGCCGTCCTTGAAGGCGTCGGAGAGGGTGAGATTTCCACCCCGTACGGAGGGCAGAGTGAAGTCCGGCGCCTTGTCGCCGGTTTTTATAGCGTTGGATGCGGTATCCGAGGCCATGAGCGCTTCAAAGGCACTGGAAACGGTTGCCTGCTGGTCGGCGGGCAGGTTGCTGACAAAGGCTTCCAGTGTCTGGCGGGTTTGTTCAGAGAGGGTTTGATCAGTCATTGGGTCTGTCTCCTTGTTAGAAAGCTAACTCAAAATTAGCGTAGCAAAAAACAACTACATCGACAGGGCCTCCAGCCACTGACGCGTGCGGACGACCATACTGTCGATTACTTCTGGATCATCAAGTACATTAGAAATCAAGCTCATACCTTGTATATTTGAAGTAAATTGTAGCGCAAGCTCGTGTGCATCTGACCGCCCCATGGCGGTGAACTGTTGTTCCGCCCAGTCCAGTAATACGCCCACCAGTGAATGCGCCAGTGCATTCAGGCGCGTATCCGAACGCCTCAGTTCGTAGGAGAGTGTCCCGAGCGTACAGCCACTTTCTGCGATTTCATCGCGATGGCTGGCGGGGTAGTCGAGAAATTTCAGCAGGCGATCACGGGGCTCCGGTTCGTTCGAACAGGCCTCCAGCCATTCCTGGATACGCTCGATTCGCATCCGCACGATGGTTTCGCCAATATCTTCCTTGGTTTTGAAGTAGTAGTAGACATTACCCAGCGGCACGCCGGCATCGCTGGCGATATCCGAGAGCGTGGTCTGCTTGAAACCCTGGCGCAGTACCAGTCGGTCAGCTGCCTGAATCAGGCGTTCACGTTTGTCACTGGTTCTGGCCATGATGGGAAAGTTAACCCAGATGGAGGATTTCTGCACCCCTTTTCCACCCTGTCCCTGATGCAGGCGGGACAGGTCAGGGTAAATACCTATACACAAGCTGTTTTTTCTCTGGCAGAGTGATCGGGTAGACTTGTGTCTATACGCTCAAAATGAGCGGGGAAGGAAAAATAAAACAGGGCGGGGGAGTCGATTTATGTCCATTGCGGATTTTGACTATATCGATGCAGTATCAAGGGCGGAGTCGGTGGATGCCTTGCACAAAGCCTGTGCCGATCTCTGCGAGGCCTACGCGTTTGACCGGTTTATCTACGGCGCCAGAATTCCCACTTCGTTTGTGAAACCCTACTTTATTTTTATCAGTGGCTACCCGAAGGAATGGCGGGAGCAATACACACGCAACAACTACATGATTGTCGACCCGACCGTCGAATACTGCGCCCGTAGCGTCACGCCCCTGTGCTGGGACGGCGAGAGCCTGTTGAAGGCGGACAACCCGGAGATCAGGCGTTTCATGAGCGAGGCGCATGATTTCGGTATCAACAGCGGTGTCAGCTTTCCCTTGCATACGGCACAGGGGGATTTTGCCATGCTGAGTTTTTCCAGCGAACGTGTGCACGAAAACGCCGGCCCGCGCTTGCAGCGGGTCATGCCCGTCGGTCAATTGTTTACCGCCTATCTGCACGAGGCCGTGCGCCGGGTGTTTGCTTCCGATGTACTGACACTGAGCCAGGTGGACCTGACCAGCCGGGAAAAGGAATGCCTGTTGTGGGCTACCGAGGGCAAGACGGCGTGGGAAACGTCGCAGATTCTCAGTATTTCCGAGCGCACGGTCACGTTTCATTTACAGAATGTTCAGCACAAGCTGGGGGTCAATAATCGCCAGCAGGCGGTTGCCCGGGCCGTGGCCCTGGGGATTATCGAACCGCAGTTTGCCTGACCTGTTATATCTGACAGTTACCCTCAATTTCATAAAACGATTAACTGTTCCCCGTGTTCACACGGAGGACAGATCATGTGCAGGATTCTGTTGGGAGGCGGGGACTCGCCCCGTTTTGGTCAGCGTGTTTTGCTGGATATGTTTGCATTCCGTCATCAGGTTTTTTACCGGAAGCTGGGTTGGGAAGTCCAGAGCCGCTATCAACTGGAGTTCGACGAGTTCGATGACATGAACCCGGTTTACATGCTTGCCGAGGACGACGGCGGGGAGATTGAAGGTTGCTGGCGCCTGTTGCCAACGCTGGGCCCCTACATGCTTCGCGATACGTTTCCCCGGTTATTGCGGGGTGAACCGGCGCCGCGTGACAGTCACGTGTGGGAGTTGAGCCGGTTTGCCGTAGCCGTCGGTGAGGATGCCGGCGCGCAGCAGGCGCCGTTGAACGAAGTTACGCTGGAAATGATCCGCAACGTTTATGATTTTGCCGTGGCCCACGACATATCCGAGTATGTCACGGTGACCAGCGTTGCTCTGGAGCGTCTGCTCAAGCGTACCGGTCTGCCAATTCGTCGCTTTGGCGATGGCAAGGCGCAGCGGGTCGGGAAGGTGCTGACAGTCGCCTGCCATGTCGCGATCAATGAGCAGTTCCGGGACGTGGTCTACCCTGCCAGTCATACGCGCAACAAGGCAGCATGACGGGCTGGTGAAAAACAATGTAACCACTGTGCTCGTGGTGGGCGATGCCGAGGAAGCCGCCGCGCTTTTCGGTCATCGTCAAACCGGGAGAATTCGCTTTTCCCGTTGCGTGAAGGGCAACGACATGGCGACCTCGCTTCGCCAACCAGGACGGCGATATGACTGGATACTGGTCAATGCAGCGTCGTTTGACGGGGACGAAAAGGATTTAATCCGGTCCCTGCACGCAACGGGTTCTTTTATTTCGGGGGGGCACTGCCGGCCCGGGCCGTCGTGTGGTGTGGAGTGGCTGGCGGATGGCCGCTTGCAAATGCATTGCTGTATGCAAAATCCACCGGGAAAGCCGTGCGACAGGTCACAGTTTGGGATGCCGGAGCGTGATAGCGTTGTGTTCGAATACCAGGCGCCAATCAAACGGGCGAAGTAATACGGGCACAGGTGTATGAATATACGCGAGGCATCTTTCTGGAAAGATCTCGAACCCATATTCCAGGGCGGGAAAGGCTGTTCAGGTGACAGGCTGCCGTACAGTGACGGTTCGAAATACTGTGATTATCGTGTACTGATCGATCGTTGTGAGCACAGCTTGCGACGTGCAGCGCGCTCGGGGCGGGGTGTGATGCTGCTGATGATCCAGTTCAGGAAGATGGAAAAAAGGCTTGGGGAAAACGAGGCTGAAGATCTGGCCTGCCAGCGTGTGTGCAGCTGCTTGCGTTCAAGTGACTCTGTGTGCAGGCTGGATGATGGCCGGATTGCCATTCTCATGGACGATATTGCCGAACCCGGCATGGCGGCGCTGGTCATCGAGAAGCTGCACACTGCTGTTGCACCGGCCTTGCGTATTGGTGATACCCGCGTGGAACTCGGGTTGTGTGTGGGGGTAGCGTTTTCACCGCTGGACAGGGGTAATGCACAGCAGCTGTGGCGTTCGGCGAGATTGCGCCTCAGGCAGGCCTTCGAGGACAGCAAGGATGGCGTGGGGTTCCCGCATGTTGTTGCCGGGCACGCCGCAATGGAGCGTTATAAAGTGATCAGGGAGTTGCACCACGCCTACAGGAACGATGAATTCACCATCGTCTACCAGCCCGTCTTTGGTATGGATGACTACACACTGGTTGGTGTGGAAGCCCTGCTGCGCTGGCAGCATGTCCAGCGTGGTGAGCTTCAGCCGTCGACATTCCTGGATTACCTGGAAGATAGCGGGCTTATTGTGCCGGTGGGTGAAAAGGTGTTACACGAAGCTTGCCAGTTTGTGCGTAAAATGCAGGATGCCGGTCATACCAGGCTGCGGGTTTGCGTTAATGTATCCGGACGGCAGGTCGAGGATGGCGGTTTTATACTTGCCCTGCTCGATGCCGTTTATGATGCGGGCATTACCCCGGGTTCCCTGCAACTGGAGCTGTCCGAGCAGGTTCTTGGCGGCCACGTCGACACATTATCCCGGTTGTTGCCGGAGATTTGTCATGCCGGGGTGAGTGTTGCGGTCGATCATTTTGGTGTGACAGAACTGGCGCTCGCCGACCTGGTGCGCTTGCCGGTGTCGCTGATCAAAGTGGACCGCTCACTGGTTGATGGTGTGGCGAACGATGCAGTTGCGCAGGCGATTGTCTCGGGGGCGGCGGCCTTTGCACGTGGCGCCGGCATCGATGTGGCAGCTGTCGGTGTCGAGGCGGAACGTCAGCTGGGTGTGCTGGATGGCATGGGTTGCAAGGAAGTGCAGGGCAGCTGGCTTTCTCCACCGAAGCCGGCGGCCGGTTTCCTGGATACAGCAGGCGACTGAACGCGGTCAGGCCGCAAGTGTCTTGTCGCGCGCGCGTTTCTCCCACATTGACTGCGCCAGCTTCATGGCCTCATCGGCACTATCGGCCTTGCCCATCAGTTGCAGCGCAATGGCCGCCGTACTGACGACAGCGGCTTCACCATACTCGTCTTCGACTTCACCCCGCCAGACACCGGCCAGGCGTTGTACGTCAAGGTCTCCTGCCTTGACATGGCGCTGCTGGAATATTGGCGGCCACTCTTCCTCGATCAGTTCACCTTCATGGACACGCTGAACCAGGCAGGCAATATCGGGGTTACGTTCAATCTCGCCACCTTCGCCCTTGATGACAGCGACATGCGCCTCTCCAAGGAGTTGTGCCGCTTCCTGGTGTACCGGACGGTAACCCGGGTGAAAAATACCCTGCATTACATTCGGTGCGTGGAAGGGGTTGATGCTGCGTGCGACCGTATGCACCGGTGAGCGCAGGCCCATCAGGGGACGGAGTTCGATGATCTCGTGCATTTTCGGACACAGGAATTCAATATCGAGGTAGGCAAAGTTGTCCTGTTTCATCCGTGTGCAGGCCTCTGCCAGGGAGGTGCAGGGGGCTATGCCCAGCGCCGTGAGAACATCTCGTGTATAAATGCGGCCATTGGTATGCCCGCTGGCGCCGTGCATGAATACCGTGGCGCCATTCTCCGCCAGCAACAGGGTAGACAGGATGAACCAGGGCAGGTGGCGACGTTTACCGGCATAGGATGACCAGTCCAGGTCCACCTGCGGGGCGTCTTCCGGGAGCGTGATGCAATCGCGTGTGGCGCGAACGAAACCGGCCACCTCGTCTGCAGATTCCTCTTTCAGGCGCATCAGCATCAGGAAGGCGCCCATCTGGACAGGTTCAACTTCCCCCCGCAGAATCATGCACATGGCCCTGTAGGCCTCTTCTTCAGTCAGTGGACGGGAGCCATTTTTGCCTTTCCCGATGATGCGGATGAATTCGGCGAAGGGGTGTTCCTGGTAGGACGTCATCTCGACCATGGTCTTTCTCACTGTGCTATATCACGTAGAAATTATAAGGAAAACAAGTTGATACAGTGTCTAGGATAACCCAAAAGCCTAGCCGCGCACCATAAAAATCAGAAAAATCACAAAGCCGACGACGGCGAGGATTGGCAGGATGGCAGCTTTCCAGTCATCGCTCGAGCCTTTGGGGCCATGCTTGATCAGGTAGTTTGCTGCCGGCCACAGTTTTACGATCATGATGACCAGGAAGATCGCAACCAGGATCTTCGACCACATGGGCATTTTTACATACCGGCCGTCAGTTATCGATTACCCGAGAAGGCGGATAACAGGTTCAACAGGGCGACGAACAGGTTATAGATATTCAGGTACAACCCTACCGTTGCGCGGATATAGTTGGTTTCACCACCATGAATGATGCGGCTGGTATCGAACAGGATCAGACCGCTCATCAGCATGACAATGGCGCCGGAGATGGTGAGTTGCAGCACCGGCATGGCCAGGAAGATATTGGCGACCGCGGCGATCAGCACCACGATCAGGCCGGCAAACAGGAAGCCGCCCATGAAGCTGAAGTCACGCTTGCTGGTCAGCGCGTAACCGGACAGACCCAGGAAGACGAGACCTGTACCACCCAGGGCCGTGCCGACAATCCGGCCACCACCGGGAATGGCGAGGTAATAACTGAGCATCGGGCCAAGTCCAAAACCCAGCAGGCCGGCAATCGCAAAGACGACGAAAATGCCCGCCGTGGAGTTCTGGGTGCGCGGCAACGCCAGCCAGATCAGCGCCATGGCGCCGAGTGAGGAGAACATCGCCATGCCGGGGCTTACCGTCATGGTCATCGACAGGCCGGCCATCAGAGCACTGAACAACAGCGTCATGGATAGCAAAATATAGGTGTTTTTCAATACCTTGTTGGTTGCAAGGGCAGATGTTTGCGGTCGAATTACGGCACTTTCAAAGCGATTCATTTTCGATAGTTTCCTCTTTAACGAAATATTGAGATTCATTATACCTGAATTGTCGGGTTTGACGAGTTACATTGGGGTAAGTTCCCGATTTTCAACACAGGCTTCCCGAAAGCAGGGGCAATCGTATATCCTTGCGCCTCCGCGATCCGGAGAGGTGACTGAGCGGTTGAAAGTACCGGTCTTGAAAACCGGCGAGGGTTTACGCCCTCCGAGGGTTCGAATCCCTCCCTCTCCGCCATTTTCCTGAAATAACCATTTAGCATTGAAGATTTAACCCGGGGTAGCCGATAGTCCAGTGGGTTCGTCTATATCCACTTTCGGCTTATGGTTAATCAAAAACATGTAAGGAGCGGGTTTCTGGCCTGGCTGTTGTCCCAGCCGGTCAATCGTCTGCTTGTGTCGTGTTTTGTTCTCGTCGCACTGATTCCGGCGCTGTTCATCGCGGTGACCTTGTATCACAGCGCCTGGAAAGATGCCTGGCGCGAGATCAACGAAAAGCACGAATTGCTGGCCAGGAATATGGCCGAACCGATTTCTATCTATATCAATGATCACCGGGCTGCCCTGCGTGTGCTGGCCGATGCCCTGACAGAACTGGACGGGATTCCCGATGCCGACAGGCGCAAGCGTGAATTCGTCCGCTTGGCAAAAGATCAGCTGACCGGTTTTCGCGCTCTGAGTCTCGTCAGCCGTGACGGCAATATCCTGATCAGTTCCCAGGCCAATGAATGGATTCCTGAACACCGCAGTGTTTACCAGAATGAAGCCTGTTTTATCCATGCCCGGGATAGTGGTGAATCCAGACTTTCCGGTGTACAGACCAGTCCCCTTGATGGCAATCCCACGCTGGTTTTGAGTCAGCCGGTCAGAAATAAACAGGGTGAAATCGAGTCTGTGCTGGTCAGTGAACTGCGTATCAGCCTGATTGAAAAGCTTCGCCGCAATATACATTTTGGCGAGCGGGGGCATTCGGCCATCGTTGACCAGCATGGTCATGTCATCGCGCATCCCAATCCCGACTGGATGAAGCAGATGCGCGATCTCTCCCACCTGTCGGTGGTCAAGGACATGATGGCCGGGAAAACGGGGGTGACCGAGTTTTATTCACCGTTCGTTAAACAGAATATGGTGGCCGGCTACACATCGGTGCCGGACATCGGCTGGGGCATCATGGTGCCACAACCCAAATCGGAAGTTGCTCGCCAGGTATATGCCTTGCTGTACCCGCAGCTGGCCTGGGGACTGCTGGGTGTGTTGCTGGCCATTGCTGTAGGTATTGCGCTGACACGCTGGATTACGCGACCGCTGAACACGCTGGCAAAATATGCCAATGCGCTGGCCGGTAACGATTTCGAAGGACGTGTGCCCAGCGCGGCGCCGGATGCGCCTGAAGAGATACGCCAGTTAAATTACGTACTCAGTGAAGTGATCACGGGCTTGCAGGCGTCACGTGAGGAATTCGATAACCTCAATCGCTCCCTGCACCACCGGGTTGAAGAGGCGACACGCGAATTGTCGGACGCGAATATTGAACTGGCGCAACTGGCCAGTTGCGATCACCTGACAGAGCTCGCCAACCGGCGCCATTTCGAACACCGCCTGACCGAGAGCCTCGGTCAGATATCCGGCGAGGACCAGCAACTGTGCCTGTTGCTGATCGATGTTGACCATTTCAAGTCGATCAATGACACACATGGCCATGCCGCCGGCGATGCGGTGCTGGCGCAGATTGCGAAGATCCTGCGTCAATCGACCCGCCAGGAAGACCTGGTGGCCCGCTATGGCGGTGATGAATTCATGATCAAGATGCAGGCATCGCGTGAAGTCAGCAGGCGGCGTGCCGAACAGATTCTTTCCCGGATCGAGTCCACCCCGTTTGTCTGGAAGGGCCACCCGATCAAGGTGACACTGAGTATGGGGCTGTATTGCTACCCGGGTTCCGAGCTCAGTCACGATGAGCTGTTGATCAAGGTCGACAAGGCGATGTATGCCGCAAAACAGCGCGGCCGCAATCGTGTGATCGAACTGGATGAAGCCTGATAGCGGCCCGGGTTCTGGACGATGCCACGATGCACCGGCATAATCGACCGGCGGTCCAGGGA
>JALWRY010000056.1 GCA_027080445.1 Thiohalobacter sp.
CAAGCTCTCCATCGTTTCCGTTCGACTTGCATGTGTTAGGCATGCCGCCAGCGTTCAATCTGAGCCAGGATCAAACTCTTCAGTTCAATCACTTTAGTCGCTTGAGGCGACAAATCTTGGCTCGATAGTACACAAAACTCGGAATTGCTTGAGTTTGCTTCCATCGAATATCGATTGAGCCAGTCAATCTATTCGACGTAAGCACCCACACAAATTACCTAATCTGACTTGTTAATGAACCCGCTGGCGCTCGTCCAGCGTAGACCAACAATTATGTAGCATAACCATCGATCTCGTCAATACTTTTCTCGTTCCGGGACAAGCTGAAAAACCCTGTCACCCCGAAGCGAAGCGCGCATTATACAGACCGCTAACCAACCGTCAACCGCTAAAAGAAAATAATTTTAAAATCTTTCCCGGAAGAAAATATTTCAAGCCACGTCAAAGAGATAGCAGCCTACACAAAGGACCGCACCGGGAATCATCCACGCCTCAACGACGGCTAGGCACGAACGATACTCACCCGCGCAAAACGCCGCTTTCCGACCTGGCAAATACTGGCCGAACCCGGCACCAGCCGGAGCTTTGTATCCGCGATCTTTTCCCCGTCCAGCCGGACTGCGCCCTGACGAACCATGCGCAGGCTCTCCGAGGTACTGGAGGTTAACCCTGCATCTTTCAACACGTTGGCAATCGGCATGCCCTGCTCGTCCGCCACCAGCTCCACCTCGGGGATCTCATCGGGCATTGCGCCTTTCTGGAAACGCGCAATGAAATTCTGCTGCGCCTGTTGCGCAGCCTGCGACGAATGGAAACGCGTCACGATTTCGACACCAAGCTCGAACTTGATGTCCCGCGGGTTACGCCCTTCCTCCATCTGCTGCCGCAGTGCACGGATATCCGACAGGGGCCGGAAACTCAGCAGCTCAAAATAGCGCCACATCAGCGTATCGGAGATCGACATCAGCTTGCCGAACATCTCGTCCGGCGCATCGGCGATACCAATGTAGTTGCCGAGCGACTTGGACATTTTCTGCACACCATCCAGCCCTTCCAGGATCGGCATGGTCAGCACCACCTGGGGTTTCTGGCCGTAGGATTCCTGCAACTGCCGTCCCACCAGCAAATTGAACTTCTGGTCCGTCCCGCCCAGCTCGACATCCGCCTTCAGCGCCACCGAGTCATAACCCTGCACCAGCGGGTAGATAAACTCATGGATAGCAATCGGCTGACCGGCGTTATAGCGTTTGTTGAAATCGTCGCGCTCCAGCATCCGCGCCACCGTGTGCCTGGCGGCCAGCTGAATGAGGTCAGCCGCCGCCATCTCATTCATCCAGCTGGAATTAAACATGACCAGGGTCTTTTCCGGGTCGAGGATCTTGAAGATCTGCGCCTCATAGGTTTTGGCATTCTCGATCACTTCATCGCGGGTCAGGGGCTTGCGGGTGACATTTTTACCGGTCGGATCGCCGATCATGCCGGTGAAATCGCCAATCAGGAAAATCGCCTCATGCCCCAGCTCCTGGAACTGGCGCAGCTTGTTCAGCAGTACGGTGTGGCCGAGATGCAGATCCGGCGCCGTGGGATCGAACCCCGCCTTCACGCGCATGGGCTTTCCGGTCTTCAACCGCTCCACCAGCTCCGATTCCACCAGAATTTCTTCTGCACCTCGCCTGATCTGTTCAAGCGCGTCTTGCTGCGACATCCAACCTCTCCCGGAGCCCTGAAAAATAAGGCGAAAGAGTATCACACCTGTGCCGATAACCGGACAGGGATGGCACGGTTTCTGCCTTGAGAATACTCAAATCCATTCACCGGTTGACCCCGGCGACTGATGTCAGTTAGGTTTACGCATTCATTTAAAAGGGATTTCAGTGCAGCACAATCACTCTTCACTGCAGGACTACAGCACCGGATGGACCCACAACCGGTCGTCGAAACGTTCAACGAAAGGCCTTCGATGGGCGCTGCTTGGCTCGCTTTCCGGCCTCGCCATCGGCCTTTTCTCACTGACATCTTTTGACGCTAATGCCTTACGAACCAAAGCGTTACCACTTCCCTCACCGACCGCTATGGCTGTTGAGGAGGGTGCAGCTTCGCTCCCGGATGCCGCTGTTGCCGAGACCCGACAGATCGCCATTCCGCCGCTGCAAACGACAGCGACCGCGCCGGTCAAGGGCGAGTGGCATGACGTGACCGTACACGAAGGCGACAGCCTGGCGCGCATTTTCTCGCAGCAGAAGATCCCCGCCAGTCAGCTACACCGCCTGGTGACGTCCGGTGGCGTCGCCAAAAAACTGACTCGTATTTACCCCGGCCAGACCCTGCACCTGCGCACCACGGCGGAAGACGGCCTGCTCGAACTTCACTATGACATCGATGCCCTGAACCAGATCCAGGTGAAACGCGAGGGCGACAGCTTCAATGCCGAACTCCTGACCCGCGCACCGGAACGTCGCAAGGTACAGGCAACGGCTGAAATCGGCAGCTCCCTGTTCCTCGCCGCACAAAAAGCGCACCTGCCGGAAAATATCACTATGGAACTGGCCGGCATCTTTGGCTGGGATATCGACTTTGCACTGGATATCCGCAAGGGTGATCGTTTTACCGTGGTTTATGAAGAGTTGTTCCTCGACGGCGACCGGATCGGTACCGGCGATATTCTTGCCGCTGAATTCATCAACCGTGGGACCATCCACAAGGCAGTACGCTATACCGATGCACGCGGCCACACGGACTACTATTCCCCCGATGGCCGCAGCATGCGCAAGGCCTTCCTGCGTACCCCGGTGGCCTTCACCCGTATCAGCTCACGTTTCAGCCTGGGCCGTAAACACCCGATTCTGAACACCATTCGTCGCCATGTTGGCGTGGACTACGCCGCGCCGCGCGGCACGCCGGTCAAGTCGACCGGCGCTGGCAAGATCGTCTGGCGTAGCAAGAAAGGCGGTTACGGGAATACCATCGTGGTAAAACACGGCAGTCGCTACAGCACGCTGTACGCGCACCTCAGCCGCTTCGCCCGTGGCCTGCACACCGGCAGCCACGTTCAGCAGGGCCAGATTATCGGCTATGTCGGCAGCACCGGCCTGGCCACCGGCCCGCACCTGCACTATGAATTCCGCATCAACGGTGTACACCGCAACCCGCTCACCGTGAAACTGCCGGATGCCGCACCGCTGCCGCGCACCTACCTGGCGGACTTCAAGGCAAAAACCGGTAACCTGCTGGCGCAACTGGAACTCGCCAGGTCACAGGCCATTGCCCTGAAAGAATGAATGGCTGAGTACTACATCGGCCTGATGTCCGGCACCAGCATGGACGGCATCGATGTCGCACTGGTCGATCTGCAAAACCCGCAACCCGCACTTGTCTGCGCCCGCACCCTGGCCTGGCCGGAAAACCTCCAACAACAGCTCACCCAGATCGTCGATCATCCGTCATCCGTGTCGCTACAGGCGCTGGGGCAACTCGATGCGGCCACCGGGGAGGCCTTTGCCGCGGCGGCCAATGCCATGATCCAGGAATCCGGCATAGCCGCGAAGGCGATCCGCGCCATCGGCAGTCATGGGCAAACCCTGTTCCATGCGCCGGACAACACCCCGTCCTTCACCACCCAGTGTGGCGACCCGAATCGCATTGCGGAAATCACCGGTATCACCACCGTGGCCGACTTCCGCCGGCGTGATATCGCCGCCGGCGGGCAGGGTGCGCCGCTGGTCCCAGCCTTCCACCAGGCCGTGTTTTCAGCACCCGGGCAGGCCCGCGCCATCGTCAATATCGGCGGCATGGCGAACCTGACCCTGCTTCCGGGTGACGAGACACCGGTCATCGGATTCGACAGCGGGCCGGGTAACGTCTTGATGGATAGCTGGTGCCGAAAACACACGAACCAGCCCTACGATAAAAACGGCGACTGGGCCGCACAAGGGACATGCCAGCCCGCGTTGCTCGATTGCCTTCTCGAACATCCTTTCCTGAAGCAGGCGCCGCCGAAAAGTACCGGGCGTGAAATGTTTCACCCAGGCTGGCTTGACGAACAGCTCGACCGCTTGCCGGAAAAACCTGAAGCGGTCGATGTACAACGCACTCTGCTGGAATTTACCGCCACAACGATTTGCGAGGCACTGGAGACCCATGCCGGCAATACCGGACAGCTACTGGTATGCGGCGGCGGCGCACACAACACCCGGCTCATGCAAAATCTGTCCGTACGGCTTGACGGTATTGAAACCACTTCGACTGAAGCCTTTGGTATACACCCGGACTGGGTGGAAGCCGTCGCCTTTGCCTGGCTGGCGCAGCAGACACTCCAGGGCAAACCGGGCAACCTACCCGCTGTAACCGGCGCATCACACCCTGTCGTGCTGGGCGCTATCTACCCGGGCTAGCGCTCCGAGATGGGCACGTAACTGCGCTGCGACTCACCGGAATACACCTGCGTGGGCCGGAAAATACGGTTGTCACCCAGCTGTTCGCGCCAGTGCGCCAGCCAGCCGGCTGAACGCGCTACCGCAAAGATCGAGGTAAACTGGTCCGGCGGTATACCCATTTCCTTGTAGAGAATCCCCGAGTAGAAATCGACATTCGCAAACACGCCCTTGGGCGCCAGTTTTTCCTCGCAGGCTTCTTCCAGCGCCAGCGCCGTCTCGAACAGTGGCCCCATGTCACCACCGCGTGCTTCCATCAACTCACGCATCATTTTCTGCAGAATGGTGGCGCGCGGGTCCTTCACCTTGTATTCACGATGCCCCATGCCCCATATCTTGGCTTTTTTGGCCAACTGCTTATCAAGCCAGCTGCGGACATTTTCCGGCCGACCGATCTCCTCCAGCATCTCCACCACACGCTGGTTGGCGCCGCCGTGCAACGGCCCGGCCAGCGTACCAATCGCCGCCGCTACCACCAGGAACGGGCTGCCCAGCGTGGAACCGGCAACCAGCGCCGCAAAGGTCGAGGCATTGATGGTGTGTTCCGCGTGCAGGATCAGACTGGCGTCCATAATGCGCGCCAGCAGGGGGTCGGGTTCCTCGCCATTGAACATATACAACAGATTCTCGGCGTAGTTCAGGTCCTTGCGCGGCGGGATGGGATCGTAACCGTTACGCACGTGCTCCCACATGGCCACAATCGTCGCCATGCGGGCAATGATCTTCACCGACATATTGTGGACATAGTTCAGGTCTTCGCACATGCCGCCAGTCAGGCATTCATCGCCCGGGTAGAACATGCCCAGGCTGGCGATAGCCGTCTGCAACATTTCCATTGGGTGCCCGGTGGCGGGCAGGTACTTCATGATCTCACGGACGTTGTACTTGACGACGCGATTACCCCGTAACTGCTGATCGAATTCTTCCAGTTCGTCAGCCGTGGGCAGTCGCCCATCCAGCAACAGCAGGGCCGTTTCCTCGAAGGTACTGCACAACGCCAGTTCCCGGATGGGGTAACCCCGGTAGGTAAGGAGGCCGAGGTTGCCATCCAGGTCCGAAATATTCGACTGCGTCGCCGGCACACCTTCAAGGCCGGGCAGGTACTCGCTCATTCCAATCTCCTGATCACAGGGCGCGCTTCCACGCGCCGATGAAGGGAGGCTATTCTACATGGCCGGAACGAAAAAAGGCGCAGAATTTGCGCCTTTTCAAAGAGCTGCCGGTCTGGATCAGACCGAGAAGGACGACCCGCAGCCGCAAGTGGTGGTCGCATTGGGGTTCCGAATCACGAACCGCGCGCCTTCCAGGTCTTCCTTGTAATCGACTTCCGCACCGACCAGGTACTGGAAACTCATGGGATCAACCACCAGTTTGACGCCATCTTTCTCGATCTCGGTGTCACCGTCGTTCACGGTTTCCTCGAAAGTAAAACCGTACTGGAAACCGGAGCAACCGCCACCGGTCACAAACACGCGCAGCATCAGCTTGTCGTTGCCTTCTTCCTCGATGAGGCTTTTGACCTTGCTGGCCGCATCATCGGTGAAAATCAGCAGATCTTCCGAAGTTCCCACATCCTGGGCGGTGTTTTCGCTCATGCGTCCTACTCCACTGCAAAATCCAAAATTCTGATCTGTAGAGTATGCATTTACCTAGTAAATTGGTCAAGTATTAACTGGCGGCATACCGCCCAGCAAGGACGGTCAGGCGTACTCGAGATCCAGCGGCCGCAAAGCGTGCATTCCATGCTGTAGCTACGCGGCGACCTCGACATACGATGACAGACTTGAGGGTTTTGGAATTGTTAGCCCTTCTTCTTTAAGACCCTCAATATGAAACTCAATAGCCTCTTTCATATTACCCTCTGTCTCTTCCGGGGTTGCACCAGTCGAAATGCAGCCGGGCAAGTCCGGAGAATATGCCGAATAGCCAGTTTCAGATTTCTCGATTATGATCAGGTACTTCATCATTTTAACCCCGCTTGCTTCAAGATGCTGCCAAGCGTCCCAGGTGCCAGATCATCTTTCGGTTTCCCTGGAACGGTAACCAATCCAATTTTAGCATCATGCTTGAATTGCCGGTGACTACCTTTCATTCTTACTTGATACCAGCCGTCGGATTCAATGATTCGAATCACTTCCTTGACCTTCATTAATTATCGCCTCCCTGGCTATACTCCATTAGCAAAGAGAGTGTGGCATTTTTCAAGCGAGAGGCAAAAAAACATCACACGCAATATCAAAAAATGATCCGGCGATTATTGGATGTGTATTCAACATCGCAACAGCACCTCTCAGGGCGCTCAACCGGACGCAGCAAGAAACAGCGTGCTGGCTAACTCAGTCGCCTCAGCTCCATTGCATTATTATACCGCTTTTCCTATGCTTGTACATAATTGTTGTACAGATAAGCGGAGGGCAAGATGAAAACCGTCAGCATTAGTGAATTCAGAGCCAATTTATTGAAATATCTTAAAATTGTTCAGCGCGGCGAACGCATCAACGTAACCTCGAAAGGAAGGCCTTTGGCCACCCTAACCCCCCCGGTCAGTCAGCACAGCGCCGCCAGAACCCGGCTTAAGCAACTCGCGAAAACGGCCGCGATACACGATATTGTAAGCCCGATTGATGAAAGCTGGGACGCTTTAAAGTGATCGTGCTCGATACCTGCGCGATTATATGGGATGCCCTGCAAACCAGCGCGCTTTCTCCACTTGCGGCCAGGACCATTAAAGACACCAGGAACGAACTGATTATTTGCGATATATCCTTTTGGGAAATATCCATGCTCATCAAACGAAAGCGCCTTGAAATTAACGATACCGCTTCGAACTTTATCAATATTCTGCTTCAATCACGAAGCTTTCATATCCAGGAGATAACGCCTGAAATAGCCGAGCTATCCGTCAGCCTTGGGGCTGAAATCAATAACGATCCCGCAGATCGCCTCATTGCAGCCACGTCTATTCTCGGAAACGCTCCCGTTATTACTGCGGATAAAAACCTCAGAGAGGCATCGCTTCTCAAAACGATTTGGTAGACGAATAACGACGATACGCCCTCCAGCGAAAAGGCGGTCAGGTGGAGCGCCTGGCTTTCCGTGATTCTCTTGCTTCGAGCCACTTCTTAAATGACTGCTGACTCTCTCCAGAAGACTTTCCGGCCAACAAGCCCTCTACACTGATATCTTCGTCGATATCTTCCCAGTGAATTCCGTGCCCGCCGCCAATAAGCTGCCAATTTTCTCTTTCCTTTGGCTCTGCATGTGACAAGCGCGGATACCAGGCGGTTGGAACCGATATAGTTCTGCCATCGCTTAGATCAACACTTAACGTATCCTCTGTTACTGTTACGTTTTCAGTGCCCGGGATTTCAAGCTCAGTCGCCAAAGTAGTCATTCCAGGCATCCATCATAATTTCGCGTTTACTTATTATTCCGGCAGAACGAGCAATCTCTCACTACGCCATACCCTCACAACATGAACAGAACTCGATTCCCTTAAGTAGACAACGCGAAATGGCGGGTGAATAAGCTCTCGAATTTTCTCGTCTTCAAACTCCGGAACCATTCGTCCGATATCAGGGTTATCGCTTAATGTCCCGATATGCTCAACAATCAAATCGACGAACGCTTCGCCAACCTGAGGAGCCCCTTCCTCGATATAGTAATCTTTGATGCGCTCAAGGTCTTTGAACCCGGAGTCAGATATAAAGACTTTCACTCAAGCGAGACCCAGTTTCTTTTTCGCCTCATCCAGGTCAAGTTCGTTGCCTTCTTTGATATCCATTAACCCTTGCGCTATGGCCTTCAGGAACTCTCGTTCTTCACTATTCTTCTCGTACTCCTCAAGGCCTTGCACCACGGCAACACCCCGACCGCGGCTTGTAACCAGAATCGGACGGTGATTATCTTTAGCCCGGCTTACCACTTTACCCGGATTAACCTTCAGATCTGAAAGGGGAATGACGTCTTCCGAGAATTTTATTCCCATGATTTAGGCCTCAACAGTACAGGATAACAGACCTGAGTATAGCACCTGTTAATAGGTTCTATAAGAAAAATAACGACTGGCGCAATCAACGTAGGGGCACGCCTGCAGCCCCTACGTCAACTTGAAACCATAAGTTTTGCCTTAATGCTCAATCTTTAACCGGGTCAAAGAATTCCTCATCCACTTCATACATAACTGTATGTGACCGAACACAGCACATTTGTAAACATTTCCATATTTACCTTTATGATTTATAGATCTGCCAATAACATTTCCACATCCGACAACTATAAGCCCCCCAATCAAGTATACGTTGTATTTACAGCATCACCAGGCACCTCCTGATGATGCGTCTTCGCCAACACAAGGTAAACAGCCGGCACCACAAACAGGGTAAACAGGGTGCCAATCCCAAGCCCGGTAGCAATCGTCAAACCAATATGAAAACGACTGACGGCACCCGGGCCGCTGGCGAGTAGCAGTGGGAA
>JALWRY010000057.1 GCA_027080445.1 Thiohalobacter sp.
GTCCCAGGGGGTGGTGGCATAATCCACCGTCTGGTCAGCAAGCGCCAAGCCATTGGCATCCAGCTTGGTGAAGGAGAACCCCAGACGGCCGTCCGTGCTGCTGTTGGTGGTAGCGCTGGCATCACGGCCGCTGTCAGCATCCTGGCCGGGGAAGGCGGACTGGGTGGTGGTGAGGTCGTTACTGGAAGCATCACCCCATGTGTCAACGCCGGTGTCATTCAGCGTATTGCCGGCGCCGGCATCGTCGTTGAGTATGGCGCCGTTGGCGCTGGCCGTATTGAGCGTGGCGCCGCTGGCATTACTCAGGGTGATGCTCAGGGTTTCATTGTCTTCCAGGGCGGTATCGCCATTGACCGCCACGGTAATGGCGCCGCTGGTGTTACCCGCCGGGATGGTGAGGCTGCCCTGGGCTGAGATATAGTCACTGTTGGCTGTTGCTGTACCATCGCTGGTGACATAGTCAACGCTGACATCGCTGCTTGCCGCACGGCTCAGCGTTACGGTGAACTTTAGATTGCTTGAGCCGCTGTTGCCCTCGCTGATGCTTGCGCCGGCAACATCCATCGATGGCGGCGTAGCTCCTCCGCCACCACCCCCGCCACAGGCGCTCAGTATAACAGTGGTCGCCAGCAATCCCGTGGCGAACAGCGGGCGATACCCACGCGATGGAACAGGGTGCGAAGGCATTTGCCTTCCGGCAGTCAATTGATGCATGACAGCGTCCTCTTTGGTGTAGACCGTTTGTTGATGGGACGCGGCAATCGCTGTGTCCCGTTGTCAGGATTTCTTTAATGTATAAACAGATGCGCCTGCCGGCAATCAGCCAAAAGAATGAACTTAACGTCACTATGTAAATAATTTGGCCATGCAGCGTTAAAAATCATACTTTTGGCTGAGGGCGTCTCCGGACAAACAGATTGTGAGCCCGGCTTACTGTTTTTTTGCCTGCTGAGGTGGCAAAAAAAACACGTAAAGGCCGGAGACTTCCGGTGAAATTTCATACTTTTGGCCGATAGCGGTCATCACTGCACCAAGATATTCTTACGCGCTTCATCGTTGCTTCGAAAAATCGGCGGCGAACTCTGTGTATTCAATGCATCACAAGTCGATGAGGATAAAACCCGTATGAACTCCGCCAGCCTCAACCACAGCTACCGTCTCATCTGGTCGGCCGCGCGCATGGCCTGGATTCCAGTCGCCGAATTCGCCCGCGCGCGCGGCAAGCGGGGCGGGTGCGCGCTCGCCACCACCCTGCTGCTGGCCATGACAAACGTACACGCCGAACTGCCCACGGGCGGCCATGTCGTCGCCGGCTCCGGCCGCATCAGCCAGTCCGGTTCCACCCTCACCGTCACCCAAAACAGCGACCGCATGGCCGCCGACTGGCACAGCTTCTCCATCGGCAAAAGCAATACCGTCAACTTCGTGCAGCCCTCGGCCTCTTCGGTCGCACTTAACCGCGTCACCGGGTCCGATCCCTCGCGCATCCAGGGGGCGCTCAATGCCAAAGGCCGGGTCTATCTGGTCAACCCCAATGGCGTGCTGTTTTCCAAAACTGCACAGGTCAACGTTGGCGGCCTGGCCGCCACCACGCTCGACATCAGCAACGACGACTTCATGGCCGGGCGCGACCACTTCAGCGGCAGCAGCACTGCTGAAGTGCGCAACGAAGGGCACATCACCACCACCCGCGGCGGCGCGGTGGCAATGATCGCAGCGCAGATCGTCAACACCGGCAACATCGACGCACCCGAGGGCAGCGTGCTGATGGGTGCTGGGCAACAGGTGCGGCTCGACCTCGGCGGGCCGGTACAGATCGAAGTGGAAAAAGGCGCGCTCGACGCCCAGATCGAGCAGGGCGGCGCCATCCGCGCCGACGGCGGGCGGGTTTACCTCACCGCCCGCGCGGCGGACGACCTGGCCTCCGCCGCCATCAACCACACCGGCATCACCCAGGCGCGCACGCTTGCCAGCAACCAGCAGGGCGAGATTGTGCTGCTCGGCGACATGCAACACGGCGCCGTCAAGGTTGCGGGTACCCTGGACGCCTCGGCTCCCGACGGCGGCGACGGCGGCTTCATCGAGACCAGCGCCGCGCACGTCAAGGTGGCGGACGGTGCGAAAACCACCACGCAGGCCGCCAACGGCAACAGCGGCACCTGGCTGATCGACCCGCAGGACTACACCATCGCAGCCAGGTGCCGC
>JALWRY010000058.1 GCA_027080445.1 Thiohalobacter sp.
CGGGCACTCTCGCACCAATGAAGCGTCGGCCTTCCCTCACGGTTAGCCACAGCCTAAACTATCGCAGCCGACAGTTCTTCCCCGATTCGTCACCGCGCAGCGGGGTGAGTTGCTCGCAATGACGGGCTCCAGCGCCAACATGGGGGCTAATCCCTGGGATTCAAGGCCGCGCTCAAAATCCGCGCCGTGGCATCCACGATCGGAATAATCCGCTCGTAGGCCATACGGGTCGGGCCAATCACACCCAGCACACCCAGCACCTTGCCATCCACTGTATAGGGTGCTGTCACCAGGCTGCACTCGTCGAGCATCTGGTAACCGGACTCTTCACCGATAAATATCTGCACACCCTCGCTTTCCACGCACTGGTCCAGCAGACCGAGAATCTCACGCTTTTCATCAAAGGCTTCAAACAGGTGGCGCAAGGTCGTGACATTACACAGCTCATCGCAATCCATCAGGTTGGTCTGTCCGGCCAGCACGTAGTCACTGCCCTTTTCCGCCTCGCCCAGCACCTTGTCGGCCATGGTCATGGCGGTAGTCATCATGCGGTTGAGGTGCTCGCGCGTTTCCCGTAACTCGGCGAGCAGCGTCGCGCGCACGCTGTGAAGTTCCTTGCCGGCAAACTGCTCGTTGAGAAAATTCGAATACTGTTGCAACTCGGCTGCGCCATAGTCGCGCTCGGTGTTGAGAATGCAGTTCTGCACTTCCGTATCGCTGATCACCAGAATGGCCAGCACCTTGCGGTTCGACAACGGCAGGAACTCGACCCGCTGCAGAGAGGCATGCTCATGCCGTGGCAGGGTCACCACACCGGCCAGCCGGGTCACATCCGACAACAGACTGGAGGCCGTTTCCATCAGCCCGCGACTGTCGCCTTCAATCTCCAGGTTCTCCTGGAGCTCCTCGACCGTTTCCTGTTCCAGCGGCTTGACCGACAACAGGGTATCCACGAACAGGCGGTAACCCTGCACCGTGGGCACACGGCCCGCGGAGGTATGCGGCGAGCGCACCAGCCCGAGGTCTTCCAGGTCGGCAATCACGTTGCGCACGGTGGCAGGACTGAGTTTCAGGCCGGCTTCGCGCGCCAGGGTACGCGAACCCACAGGCTGCCCGTCGCGGATATACCGTTCGGTAAGCGCCTTCAGCAATAACTGGGCACGTTCGTTCAACTCACTCATGGCGCAACTTTAGCACTCCCGGTGCAAGAGTGCTAACAACGAGGAGTTGGCGCAACGCCACGGAACCGATAGCATAAGCCCACCATGAGCAACCGCTTCAAGACCATTGCCCTCATCGCCAAGCCCGGCGACACCGACGTCGCCAGCACACTGGTGACACTGATGGAGGAACTGGAGCGTCGCAAACTGAACGTGTTACTGGATACCACAGCGGCTGCCTATTTCAAGCCGGCCTCGGCGAAAGTCATGGACCGCAGCGAACTCGTGACCCACTGCGACCTCGCCATCGTGATGGGTGGCGACGGTACCCTGCTCAACGCCTCACGCAGCCTGGTCGGCGCCAATGTCCCCGTACTCGGGGTAAACCTGGGGAGACTGGGGTTTCTGGCCGACGTGTCCCCGGACGAGATGTGCGAACGCCTGGATGAAATCCTCGCTGGCGACTACGAGGAAGAACATCGTTCCCTGCTGCACGCCGAGGTCTTTCGCAATGGTGCGCTGGTCAATGAAACCGATGCACTCAACGATGCCGTCGTACACAAGTGGGACATCGCGCGCATGATCGAAGTCGATACCCATATCGATGACAAGTACCTGAATACCGTGCGCGCTGACGGGCTGATTGTCTCGACACCCACCGGCTCCACGGCCTACGCGCTGTCCGGCGGCGGCCCGATCCTCGACCCGGCGCTGGATGCGCTGGTGCTGGTGCCCATCTGTCCACACACCCTCAGCAACCGCCCCATCGTGGTCAGCGACCGGGTAAAGATCGATATCCGGCTCCACGGCGACGGCGACAACAAGGCCCAGATCACCTGCGATGGCCAGGTCAATTTCACCCTGTTCGGCGGCGACCTGATTCGTATCCGCCGCAAGCATCATGAATTGCGACTGCTGCACCCGCGCGGCCATGACCACTTCGAGATCATGCGCAAGAAACTGCGCTGGGCGGAACAACCCTGATGCTGGTCTCGCTGCACATACGCGACTTCGCCATTATCGACGAACTGGAAGTCGAACTGC
>JALWRY010000059.1 GCA_027080445.1 Thiohalobacter sp.
GTCCTTGCGGTTGATCCACCAGGAGAAGTTGAGCAACAACTTGTGAAAGACACGCTGCAGGTAGCCGGTATCGCCTTCGCCGCGTTGCAACTGTTCGGCGCGGAACACTTTCAGCGCTCCCCAGGCGTGTACCGGTGGGTTGGTGTCGCCGAAGGCCCACTCGTAGGCGGGCATCTGACCGTTCGGGTGCAGGTAACGTTCGTTGACCAGCAGTTCGATCTGCGCCTTGGCGAAATCGATATCGATATGCGCCAGCGTGGCGGTTTGGAAAGCCAGATCCCAGGCCGCAAACCAGGGATATTCCCAACAGTCCGGCATGGAGATGATGTCGGACGACTTCAGGTGTTTCCAGTGCGTATTGCGTCCTTCGCGACGTTGCGGGGGTGGCGGCAGCTGGTCGCCCTGTAACCAGCGTTCCACATCGTAATGGAAAAACTGTTTGCTCCATATCATGCCGGCGAAGGCCTGACGCATGATGGCGTGATCTTCCGCATTGGCATCGGGTAACAGGCCGGTATAAAACGCGTCGGCTTCATCACGGCGCGTGTTAAACAGTTCGGCGCTGTGTGTAAACGGCTGTTTCAGTAGACTGTCACTCAATACCAGTTCGATGCTGTGGGTCTTGCCTGCGGCGATAGTCAGGTGATAGACGGCGGCGCATTTGCTGCCACGGAGTGCCGGATTGACGGCTTGCTGTTTGTGGTTGATCAGGTAGTCATGGAAAGCGTCCTTGACCCAGGGTGAGGGGTTATCGACACCCCACAGGCGCTGGAAATTGGTTTCGTTTTCAGTGAACAGCAGCTCAGCATCGCCCTGGCCGTAAAGGTACATGGTGTCGAGGTTGCGGTGGTGGGCGATAACGCTCCAGTGATCAGCGTCAGTCGTTTCGTTCGGTGTAATTTCCGGACGCGAATGTTCGTCACCCCAGGACCAGTCGTTACGAAACCACAGTTGCGGCAACAGCCAGAGTTCAGCCGGGTGATCACCGCGATTCGTGGCACTGATACGCAGGTGTATCCGCCCGGGGGATTGCCGGGCATACTCCATGCGGATATCCCAGTAGCGGTTGTCACGGAACACCCCGCTGTCGATCAGATTGTACGACGGGTCGCTGCGCGAACGGCGGCGGTTTTCCTCGACCAGTTCGGTATAGGGGTAGGCGGCTTGCGGGTAGCAGTAGCGATAGTCCAGGTAGCTGTGGCTCGGGGTGGCATCGGCGTAGAAATAGACTTCCTTGACGTCCTCGCCGTGGTTGCCCTGGTTACCGGTCAGGCCGAAGGCGCGTTCTTTCAGGATCGGGTCACGGCCGTTCCACAGGGCCAGCGCCAGGCACAGGCGTTGCTCGCGGTCACAGATGCCGCCGAGCCCGTCTTCGCTCCAGCGGTAGGCGCGTGAGCGGGCATGGTCGTGCGGGAAGTATTCCCAGGCGGTGCCATGCTCGCTGTAGTCTTCGCGTACGGTGCCCCAGGCGCGTTCCGCCAGGTAGGGACCCCACAGTGACCAGTCCTGATCGTCGTCCAGGCGCCGGCGTTCGGCGCTGTCAGCCGTTTGTGAATTCGAGTTGGTCATACGCGTGCCTTGTCCCTGATCAGTCGCCAGGCTTCCAGCAGCGTGGCCACAGACCACGCCTGTGACAGGGCGCCGCGCGGCCGGTGTGGCGGATCGCCATCAAAAATTTCACTGAGGCTGCCAAGCCCGGCATCAAACAGCTGGTCAGCCATCGGTTCAAGCAACGCGCGCGCAGCCTTTGTATCTCCGTTCAGCCGGAAATGCGCCATGGCGTAATGGCCCAGCAGCCAGCCCCATACCGGGCCATTGTGATAACTCGCATCGCGTTGTGCAACGCCACCCTGGTAGCTGCCGCGATAGGCCGGGTCCTGTGGCGCCAGGGATCTGAGTCCAAAAGATGTGTACAGGTGACGGTGAACCTCGTTCAGGACGCGTTGTGCATCAACCTTGTCGAGTAATGGCCAGGGCAGGCTGAGGGCAAAGATCTGGTTGGGACGGATACTGGCATCATTACCCTGTGGCGTGTCGAGTACATCGTACAGTCCACCATCCGCTCGCAGGTAGCGCTGGAAGCCCTGTCGGGCATGCGCTGCCAGGGTGGCATAGTGGCGGCCATCAAGGCCGCCCTGTTCACTGAAGTGCTGCATGGCGCGCAGCGCGTTATACCACAGGGCATTGACCTCCACCGGTTTGCCGGTACGCGGTGTGACGGCGACGCCGTTGACCCTTGCATCCATCCAGGTGAGCTGGGTACCCGCTTCAGCCAGGTGCAGCAGGCCGCTGTCATCCTCCCTGTGAATCCCGTAGCGGGTGCCCTGGCAGTAGGCATCGATGATCTGTTCCAGTACCGGCAGTACCTTGCGTAGCGCCTGTGCTTCACCACCGGCCTGCTGGTAGGCCTGCCAGGCGAGAATAAACCAGAGTGAGGCATCCACACTGTTGTATTCGGCGGGTGCGTCGGCTGCGGCGGCTTCCGGGAAGCGGTTCGGGATCATGCCCTGGTCCACGTACCCGGCCCAGGTTTCCAGGATTTGCCGGGCCAGCGGCAGGTGGCCGGTGCATAGCGTCAGACCGGGCAGGGCGATCATGGTGGCGCGGCCCCAGTCCGCGAACCAGGGGTAGCCGGCGATGATCGATGCACCCGGCTCGCCATGGCTGAGCGGCCGCCGGAACAGGAACTGTTCACTGCGGCCTAGCAGTTGCTGTACCCAGCCCGGCAGTGTTTCCTCAAAAGCTGTTTGCGCATTGGCAAGGAAGGTGGATTGCCGCTGTTGTTCACGCTGCAGGGCAGCTGACGGGGAGGGCGAGTCAAGCGGCTGCAGGCCGGCGCGCAGTCCATGCCAGTTGCTGTCAGTGAATGTCAGTCTGGCTTCGGCGATAGCCAGGTGGTTGTCCTGGTCCGGCAGGCCGCGCTCACGTTCGTCTTGCAACAGCACATCGTTTATCCAGCTATATTCAGGCTGAAGGTCACCGCTGTCGAGCTGGAAGTGCAGGCGGGTCGCATCTGTATATCGTAGTTGCAAGGTGCGTTTATCCAGCTGCTGTGTTTCCGCACTGAACC
This sequence comes from Thiohalobacter sp., assembly GCA_027080445.1. Taxonomy (GTDB): domain Bacteria; phylum Pseudomonadota; class Gammaproteobacteria; order DSM-19610; family DSM-19610; genus Thiogranum. The sequence continues at coordinate 3,071 of JALWRY010000059.1, forward strand.
CCCCGCTGGACATCTGGCCGTGATGATCGCGCCGGTTGACCCACAGACGCAGGTTCAGGCTGACAGGGGTATCTGCGGGGGTATCCAGGCATCGAAAGACGATCCAGACAGCGGCTTCACCCTGTTCCATGAAAATGCATTGTTCCAGTCGCACGCCGGCGACGGCATAGGTCCAGACCGGTAACTGGCCATCGAGGCGGAATGACTCGATGTGCACATGGCCATACGGCGCAATAGCGCCTGACTGCCAGCGGTTGCAGCCCAGGGAATAATGCCGGCCATCAATATCCAGTACCGGCTCGGCACGGGAAAATAACAACTGACGGTCCAGTGAGCCACCGACGGGTGTGACCAGCAAGCCGTGATAGCGGCGGGTGAGTGAACCGGCAATGGTGCCGGCAGCATACCCACCCAGTCCGTTGGACAACCACCACTCGCGGCGTTCGGCCTGCGCCAGGTCGCCGCATATCGCCCGCCCGAAACGGATCATCCGCCTTCCCGGAAACCGGGGTACAGGGTCATGCCGCCATCGACAAATAGGCTGGTTCCGGTGATGTAATCCGAGTCATCCGAGGCCAGCCAGACCGCTGCGCGTGCGATGTCCTTTGGTTTGCCAACCCGCTGGTAGGGGATCAGCTGAAGCAGTTCGGCTTCCGCTTCCGGTGTATTCCATGCGCTGGTGTTGATGGGAGTGGCGATGGCGCCCGGTGAAATACTGTTGACGCGTATTTTCTTTGCCGCCATTTCCTGCGCGATACTCTGCATCATCATGTTGACACCACCCTTGGAGGTGGCGTAGTTGACATGCCCCGCCCAGGGGATCACTTCATGGACGGACGACATACAGATAATCTTGCCAGCCGAGCAGGACAGCTCGGGATCGATGCCGCGACGGACGAATTCACGCACGGCTTCGCGACAACACAGAAACTGGCCGGTCAGGTTGACGTCGATGACAAATTGCCACTGCGCCAGTGTCATGTCGGTGAAATCCGCGTCGCGTTGAACCCCGGCGTTTGCCACCAGGATATCAATACTGCCCCAGGTTTCGATCATCTGTTTGAACATGGCCTGTACCTGGTCTTCCTTGCTCACGTCGGCACGGATAGCCATGGCCTCGCTACCGTTCGATCTGATTTTTTCCACCACTGCGTTGGCCGCATCCTCGCCACTGATGTAGTTGACGACGACTTTGGCGCCTGCCTTGCCAAGTGCAATCGCCACCCCTTCGCCAATACCGGAATTTGCGCCGGTAACCAGCGCGCGTTGACCTGATAAAACTCCCTGGGACATGAGCTCCTCCTTTTATGTGTGTAAGTCTGGGACTCACCATACAGTGAAATTGTTCCTGCCTGGTAACAATTACGATTGAAGACAGGTTTTACGGATAAAGCGTGATGATGTGCCCGTGGCAGGCACTATAACGCTATTTTATATGGCAGGAGAGGCAGAGATCACGGCGTCCAGCGGCAGGGTAGAGCGTCTTGCTTGAAGGGCAAATGTCATTTTCAGCCACGAGTGTCTGGCTTACGCGTTCAGCGACCGGTATGTCGCGGGTCAGGCGATGGCAGGATACACAGGATACCTTTCCATCCACCAGGTGGATGTCCGGGGCCAGTGCGGACCGGGGGCGATATTCATCGGGCTGTTCACGTACGCGCCTGTCGTAGTCAATACCAACCGGGTGCGAGGTCGTGCGCTCTGTCACGGTGCCGTCGTGGCAGTGCAGACAGGTTTCCGTGACCGGGTCGGGTGTTACGCCGGGTGTAAACGTCGACAGGCCTGAAGGGTCAATCGAGGTGGTTTCGTTTTCACCGGTAATGAATTGCAGGGTGGACGTCAACAAGTTACGTGCAGAGGCGGTCTGCATCGTTACGACAAGGAGAAATACAGAAAAAACAGTTCTTCCAGGCCACATGGTGGTCTACCTCGCACTTCAGAGGAAGGTGTAACCATGAAACCATGCCATACCCATCCCTCACACCACGGTCATCCGGGCATTGCCGGGACAGACCGAACTTTCATGCAAAAGTTATCGGGCTGCCGCGGACAACCTTTAGTCCGGCCGGGTGGAGCTATCGTGTGGTCTGTTCAGGCAGTGCGCCAGTGTCAGTAGGTAGATGGGTTGTGCTCATGGCCATGGCAGTTCAGCGAGCAACTGCCATGCCCGGGCTGTGCCGGGTCAGGCACAAATTCCAGTTTCCCGCTGGCCGAGGGTGTGACCACACTGGCGCCAAATTTGGTGCGCAGCATGAAATCGATCAGGAACTTGTTGTTGCGTGAGCCATGGGCGTCATGGCAGGCGGCGCAGGAAGCCTGGTCATTGACGACGTGGCTGTTGTGCGGGAAACCACCGGAGGTTTGTAACAGGGTGGTACGGTCGTGGCACTTGTAACACAGTGCGTAGTCGGCGAATGATTCGATAGAAGGATCTTCCGTCTGGTACTGCTGTGCCAGGATCGGCTCATAACGGGAGCCGTGCGGTCCGCGGGGCTGGTTGCCGGCGGGTGTCCATTCATCGTTATCATGGCAGTCGATGCAGTCGATCTGGCTGGTACTGGTGTATTGCGGGTCAAGCCCGACGATACCCGGGTTCTTGCCGGGTTCCGCAATCGGGTGGAAGGAAGGGTTGTTCGGATCAATCTTCAAACGGATATTGCGGGTTCCGCTGTGGCGCTGGATCCCCGCTGTCGAGGGTTCCTGCAGTCCATGACACTTCAGGCAAATCTCGTATTTGTAGGTGGCAGTCTTGACTTGTGTGCCGGCCACCGTGACGCCGGAAACGTTACGTTGCGAGCCTGAAACTGTTAACGGTGTCGATACGTTCGTCGTGGCGGCATGTGGATCGTGGCAGTCGGAACAGGCCACATGTGGCGGCATGACAGCCGGGTCCTCGTTGGGCTGGTGTGTCCCCTGGTTACTTTCCACCGGGTGGTGGTAGGTTTTCAGGAACTGGGTACTGATATCTTTCTGTGCGCTGGAGCCGTCATGACAGATCGTGCAATTAGCCGGTTCGTCACTTTGCGCCAGCAACCATTCCGGGTGGCCGGCGGCGTGCGGGCGATGACAGTTCAGGCAGGCATTTTCTCCGACGGTGGCAAACGCATTTTTCGGCCAGGGGCCCGCTCCGGTTCCCTGCCAGGTCGCAGCCGATGTGGCATGACTGGAATCATTCCATAAAGGCAGCTGGTGGCAGCTTGTACAGAGATTTCCGAAGCGATTATCCATGCGCAGGAATGACGGGTGGGTATTTTCGTGGGGATCATGGCAGGTACTGCACTGCAGCTGTTGATTATCATCCAGGCGGATGTTGTTGGTGAGACTCAGCGGGTCGGCGAGCTCACCCTGGCGCGCTGCCAGGATGTTGTCATACTGGAAAGAAATCGGGTGATCATCGGACAGGTCGGTACCCAGTGAACTGCTGCCCGTGAGCGGCCCCAGTGAAAAATGGCTGCCTGGTGTCGGCACTCGCACGTTCCCCAGCGCCAGCAGGCCGTCATGACACGACAGGCACAGGCGTGAGCTGCCCGTGGGCTGGTCAGGGTGTGCCTGCAGGGTACTGCTTTGATACAGCGTATAGGTGACACCGGGCAGCGCCCGGTTCCACAACGCGCGGGTCGGTTTTGCATTGTGCGGCGTGTGGCAGAACACGCACAGACCGGCAGCGGCGGTTTCGCGCACGGTACCCGGTCCGCTGGGTGTCAGGTTGTGGGGGGTGAGCGCCATACCGCCCTGGGCATCGGCCAGACGCGGGAGTACCGGCAGGCACAGCAGCGTCAGTAGGAGGAAGGCTTGCAGGCCGACGCTGACAGCTAAACCTTCTTTGACAGGGGAGGTCGAGGTGATGGGCGGGTTCATTCTGGCGAGGTGTTTCATGGCCGGTTCCGCACTGCGGCCGGCGCAGTGCCTCCGATGAAGTCAAATTCCTGGATGCGCTGATTATAGGCATCGGCCACATAGATGTGGTCTTTATGGTCGATGTAGAGGCCGCCCGGAAGCCAGAATTGTCCGTTTCCGGTGCCCTGGGCGCCGAACGTCAGCAGCAGCGTACCGTCCGGCTTGAAGATCTGTACCGCATCGAACAGTGCTTCGACAACGTAGACGTGTCCACCATTGTCCATGGCGACCCCTTTGGGTGCGGTGAAGTCTCCCGATCCATCGCCATGGTGTCCGAATTTCCACAGAAACCTGCCATCCTGATCGAAGGCCTGGATGCGGAAATTGAGCGCGTCGGTCACCAAAACATGCCCCTCCGGGTCAATGCTGAGGTGAGTCGGGAAGTTGAATTCACCGTCACCGGTGCCCCGTCGTCCCCAGGACAGCAGCTGTGTGCCATCCGGCGCGAAGGCGATAATATGGTGGGCGGCGGAATCGGCGACATACAAACGGCCGTTGTTTTCGTCGTAGGCTACGCCTGCCGGACGTTGCAGGCCGGTTTGTGCGGCAATTGCCAGGAATTTACCGTGGCGATCCAGCAGGAACACCTTTTTCGCCCATGAGTCGGCAACATACACGGCGCCATCATCGCGTACGGTCACAGCGGCAGGTGAAACCAGTGCCGTCGCGCCTACCTTGCGGACTTTGACAGAACGGTTATGTCCCGGATCCAGTATCCATAATGCCTGGGCGCCCATGTCGGCGACATAAATAACGCCATTGTGTTCGGCTACGCCGGTCGGACGTACAAATTTTTCGCCGGATTTTCCCGTCAGGGAATTGATCAGGCGTCTGAAAAAATGTGGTGCAATGCCAAGATCCCGGGCGCTGGCAACACTGCGTACGAAACGAATCCGGGGTGCTGCTGGCGGACTGGGCCAGACCAGGGGTTGTTCAGCTGTCTGCCGGGTGTCTACCCCTGTGGGTGATGTTCCGCAGGCGCCCAGCAACAGGCTTAGCAGCAGTGTAGCAATCCATCGATTAGTGTTGTGCATTGTTCACCTCAAAACTGCCGGGCAATACGGACTTCAAAACGCAAGTCGCGGGTTTCAACGAGTCCACGCTCGAAATCGCTCCAGTTTCCCGTACTCTGTATGGTCAGTTTACCCATCTGGCGCCGGGTGGACAGGCCGGCTTCACGCACGGTTTCATCGTCCAGGTCACTGTCCTTCAGGGTGCGTACACTGGCGAATGTCTGTAACAGCCAGCCCCCGGCGACTACCCCGTTCAGTGCCAGTCGGGCCGAATAGGTCTCACGGTCACGCGCCACGGGGAGGTCGAAGCGGGTGAAGGATTCCGCTGTAGTGGCGCTGAGCGTCATGCCCAGCAGCCCGGTATAGGCAAGGTTCTGGTCGAATTGCCAGCGTGTGAACTGCAAGCGGGTAGAATCCAGTTTCTGGAATAAATTGTTGACCCTGCCCTGCAACTGCTTCCAGCTGCCGTGCAGGCCCAGTTTCGCGGTATCCAGCCGCCGGTCGTCCAGGAAGCGGTCATCGCGGCCGGACAACAGGGTTTCTTCACTGTCTTCATGCGTGACAAAAAATGTAAATCCGTCGTAATCCACACCGCCCCCCAGTGACCAGAAACGTGTCGAGAAGCGGATAGAGGGCGCTATTTCGTAAGTGTAGCTTATGGCCAGGGGGTCCCCCGGCTGAATAATCAAACTGCCGGCAATGGGAATAATTTCTATCACGCCACCCCGTTGCAGTACATCGTAGTCTATGCCGGCCTGTGTGCTCAGTCTTGCACCTCCACGCGTATCTACTACGACGATGGTCGATATAACGACAAAGGGATTGTTGAGTGTAAAGCTGCTGCCGCCACCGAACACGGA
>JALWRY010000060.1 GCA_027080445.1 Thiohalobacter sp.
TCCCGTCATAGGCGCCCAGCGTCGACCAGTGGCCGAACAGGATCTTCATGTCAGCACTTTGGCGCGGCCATTCGAACCAGGGCTTCAGGTGTTTTGGCTGGCTGCCCGGTGGCCCCTTGTGTTCCAGTGCCAGTCGCCCGTTGGCATCGCAGTAGCGAAGCCGGGTCAGGCAGTTGGTGATGAAGCGCAGCCGATCATGGCCGTGCAGGGATGCCGACCACAGGTTCGGGTGGTTGCCGTACATGATTTCGAGAAAGTCGATATAGTCCGGTCCCCGCAGCACGGATTCCACTTCAGCCGCACAGGCTTGCGCCGTGTGCAGGTCCCATTGCGGGGGAAGACCGGCATGAATCATCGTGTAGCCGCTGTGGGCATCGTGGTGTAAAAGCGGCTGGTGACGCAGCCAGTCGAGCAGTTCGGCGCCGTCTTCAGCATTTATGACCTGCTGCAGGGTATCCCGGTGTTTCCGGTATCTCGGGATATGGGCTGAAGCCAGCAGGTGCAGGTCATGGTTGCCCAGTACGATGACGGCATTCAGGCGATGGATAAAGCGTAAGGTGTCGAGTGATCTGGGGCCACGGTTGACCAGGTCGCCGACGAACCAGAGGGTATCGTGGCGTGGGTCAAAGCTGATCCGCTCCAGCAGGCCCTGGAGCTCATCGTAACAGCCCTGGATATCGCCGATCGCCCAGATCGCCACCGTTCAGTGCAGGGTGCGGGGGATGGCCAGGGTAAAAGCCGGGATATCTGCGTCAAACTCGACGCCATCATCGGCGATCAGCTGGTAGCTGCCGCTCATGCTTCCGACCGGTGTTTCCAGCATGGTGCCGCTGGTGTAACGGAAGTTCTCGCCGGGTTTGAGGTGAGGCTGTTCGCCAATCACGCCCTCACCCTTGACTTCCTGTACCCGGTTATTGGCATCGGTAATGATCCAGTGGCGTCGTAACAGCTGTGCCGGTACCTTGCCGCAATTTTCGATCGTGATGGTGTAAGCGAACACATAACGTTCCTGCTCGGGAAACGATTGTTCCTCGATGTAGCGCGTTTCTACATTAATTTTGATGTCGTAACTGTTTGTTGCCATGTAGGAATAGCTCCTGATATTCGTCAACAGGATACGTGTTTTACGCTGCAGCGTACAGAATACCACTGTTATTCCGTGGGAGGCGCAACAGGGTAAACGGGTCTATATTGATACTGTAAACTTTGACGCGTGGGAGAGTGTTATGTTCCTGAAAGACAAGACAACAGGTGACCTGGTTGAAGTCATCGATACGGCGGCGATGGTCGATCCCTGTCGTGCCGAGCTGGAAGGGCGCTATCACGCCGGAGAGGAATTGCAGGACCCGGCAAAATTCATCAAGAATCAGCTGAAATTCCCCTCGGGTGAAGATCTGCCGCGCTGCTGGGTAGACGTCAGCTATCGCAGCACCCGGCACTAGAGAAAACCGGGGTCAGAAAACCGGGGTCAGAACACAATTATCACTAAGAAAACCGGGGTCAGAACACAATTTTCTCTAATATTAGTGATAATTGTGTTCTGACCCCGGTTTACTGTTATTTCCGGCGGGGTGCTTGCAGTGATGAAATGGTCGGAAATATCATAGTAATATCATGTAGTTGCTAAATTCCGGCCAGGTGTCTTGTGTGCCGGGCCCGCTTAAGTGTTTCCCCATCCTGTCGATAAACTGTTGCTGGGCATTCCAGGCCATGGCCCGGAAAATTGTTGGAAATGTGAACTGGGTAACAGTAACGCCAGCCAATACAGTTAAGGATAACCGTGTATCCCCGAGGTACCGGAAAGGCAGGCGGTGATTTATGATGACAATGAAATCAAAGCGTTATCGCAAACCGGATTTGATGGTGGTGTTGACCTGCTGTGTCGCGCTTGGCGTGGTGTTGAGCAGCGTCGCCAGCGCGGCCGAACCTGTCATGAAAACACAGCGTGGCCCGGTTGCTGCCCTGCAGCAGCTTGGTGAGGGAATCCTGTCCGGTGAATGGTTACAATCTTTTGGCGGGCTCGATCTGGCAAAGCGGATAAAAAACTGGCGGCCTAAAATTGTCGTCGACAATGGTGGCGACGGTTTACGCCTCTCGCACCCCTTTGGCAGCCACGGTCCGGCGCTTAAATTTTCCACCAGCGTACCGGGCGTCGTGAAGCGGAGTTTGCGTGCCGGTGGCGAC
>JALWRY010000061.1 GCA_027080445.1 Thiohalobacter sp.
TTCCACCGGGATACTGTGGCCGATATAGGCCTCAATCTCGGGGAGGGAGTAAACGAATCGTTCACAGGCAAAACTGATCGCATCGCCATCCGCCCCCAGTCGCGCCGTACGCCCGATACGGTGGACGTAGTCTTCCGCATCCTGCGGCAGGTCATAATTGAACACGTGGCTCACATCGGGAATATGCAGGCCACGCGCCGCCACGTCTGTAGCTACCAGCACAGCCAGCTCGCCATCCTGGAATTTCTTCAGCAGGGTCTGGCGTTTCTTCTGGGGAACATCACCGGAAAGTATGGCAGCCTTGTGGCCGTTCCCTTCGAGGTAACTCCAGACTTTCTCGGCAGCGCGCTTGGTATTCACGAAAACAATCGAGCGGGTGGCCTCGATGCGGTTCATCAACCCCAGCAGCATCGGGATCTTTTCGTCATTGGCCGTGTGATACAACACCTGCCTGACGTGCTCCGCCGTCACCTGCTCCGTTTCCACCTTGACCAGCTGTGGACTGTTCATGTGTTCGTAAGCCAGCTCATTGACACGGTGTGACAGGGTGGCGGAAAACAGCAGGCCCAGCCGCTCTGAAGGTGGCGGGCAGCGCCGCAACAGGTATCGCACGTCCTTGATAAACCCCAGGTCAAACATACGATCCGCCTCATCCAGCACGACGACCTGCGCCTTGCTGAGGTCGAACACATGCTGTTTGAAGTAGTCAATAATGCGCCCCGGCGTACCGATCAGTACGTCGACACCCTCGGAAAGGTACTCGCGCTGAATGTCGTAATCCGTTCCGCCATAGGCAATACCGAGTCGCAAACCGGTATGTTGCCCGAGAATCATGGCGTCACGATGAATCTGTATCGCCAGTTCGCGGGTCGGCGCCAGAATGAGTGCACGCGCCTGTGTCGGTTTACGCCCTTCCGGGGCCGGACGTACCAGCAGGTGGTTGAAGGTCGCCACCAGGAACGCCGCCGTCTTGCCGGTTCCGGTTTGCGCCTGGCCGGCAACGTCCTTGCCATCCAGTGTCAGCGGCAAGGTCTTCTCCTGTATCGGGGTGCAGGCTAAAAAGCCTGCATCCTCAATACCTTGGGCAAGTTTTTCGGGCAGATCAAAGCTGCCGAACTCAATTTTGCTTAAGTGATTTTGTGTCATGGTTGTGCAGCATAACGAATTTATTCGTCTTTATCCCGGATTTGGGCTTGCAATCCGGTCGTTTTTGGGCTGAAATTAGCCCCACTGCAAAGCGGACACCTTACCGCACGGCAGCAACGTCGTCTAAAACAGACCCACTCAAATTTAACACTTCTGTTCTATTTTCAGTATATAAATATCATTGTGGTCAGGAGGCCCAAAGCGTGAGCGATAATATCGTTTATTTAACCGACGAATCCTTTCAAAACGAAGTCCTTGATTCACCCCGGCCCGTGCTGGTGGATTACTGGGCCGAATGGTGCGGACCCTGCAAGATGATCGCTCCCATCCTGACCGAGATTGCCGAAGAATACGAAGGCAAAATCAAGATTGCCAAGCTGAACATCGATGACAATCCACAAACGCCGCCCAAGTATGGCATTCGTGGCATACCGACCCTGATGCTGTTCAAGGACGGCAATGTCGAGGCGACAAAAGTCGGCGCGTTGTCAAAATCGCAGTTGACGGCTTTCATTGACACGAACCTGTAAAGGGCTGCACAGGCGCAGCCAGGTCAATACAGTATCCGGAGAACGTTATCCCGACGTAAAACCTGAATAATCCCGACAACATTGCTGCAACAGCAATGTGCCGTTAACCGCCACTGCCTTTCTTTCAGCGGCGCCTTTCCAGCAACTTCAAACGACTTATAAAATGCTTATGAATCTTACCGAACTCAAACAGAAACCGGCTTCCGAACTCATCAAGATCGCCCAGGGTATGGGCATCGAGGGCACACGTTCCCGCAAGCAGGACGTCATCTTCTCGATACTCAAGTCACACGCCAAAAGTGGTGAAGATATTTTCGGCGATGGCGTGCTGGAAATTCTCCAGGACGGTTTTGGTTTCCTGCGCTCGGCAGACAGTTACTACCTGGCGGGCCCGGACGATATTTATGTATCTCCCAGCCAGATACGCCGTTTCGGCCTGCGCACCGGCGATACAGTATCCGGCAAGATCCGTCCACCGAAGGAAGGCGAACGTTACTTTGCGCT
>JALWRY010000062.1 GCA_027080445.1 Thiohalobacter sp.
ACAGTACCGGGAACGTGCGACCCGGAACCTGAAAAAAAGGGCGGCTGCACTCGGCTTCCAACTCATTCCAGAGCCGACGAATGACCTCCAACAATCAATGTGTTAGGTTTAAGTTCTTCAAGAGCGAAGCGCGGCAATCTCTTTGGGTATGGTGCCAGGCTGTGGGAGATTGCCGCGCTTCGCTCGCAATGACGGATTAATCAGAGTTGCCCAAGGTGCTCATCTCAACGACTGCTCCGGCCTGTGCGTGACCTGAAGTGTTTGTACACACGCGCGGCGAAAAAAAACGGCGACAGACTGACGACGATCATCTCAGCGGGGCGCATCAGCTTCGAGAGCAGCAACTCCCGGTGCCGGGAATGGGTGACCAGATGTTTCAGCTTGCGTTGGGATTTTTCCTTGGGCCTGAAATTGAAATTGTCGCTCTTGCTCACACTCTGGGTCGCGATCATCGGGAATATGGCGTAGGCGCCAGGTAACTCCGCATAGGCGGAATCGAGCGCCTTGCCGACCAGCCGAAGTTTTTTGATGCCGGGCGTGCCCCAGGGGTGATCATGCAACCAGCGCGTCAGGCGTGGACTGACGATATAGGCGTGTGCGCAGGCGGAACCTGTACGTAGCACATTGTGTTTTACCGGGTAGGCCCACACCGGCCAGTGGCCGAGGAAGAACAGCATCCAGTCAGGCGGCAGACCGGCGACAGCGCGGCGGATCGAGCGGAGTTTCGAGGGCCGCAGGTTGCTGCTGAACAAAACGTCGTCTTCCATGATCAGGGTTTTTTCATGACCGCGCTGGCGTGCGTCTTCACAGACAGCACGGTGGGATTCCCAGCTGCCGATAATGCCCTTGACCGGGTGCTTCAACGGGCGATAGAACATCACGTGCTGGCACAGGCCGACACGGTGGAATTCCGCCGCGACGTTGGTGGCGCGGTCTTCCCGGCTTTTCAGCGAGATGCAATAGGCGCCATCAAGAAATGACCAGTCCAGCGCCTGTCCTTCCGGGACTGAACCCGTGCAATACGGGCAGGACGGGTCCGGCGGGCAGGGGTGAAATACCGCTGTTTCGGTATCGTTTGTGTCTTCGGCGCCGGGCATCGGGGTGTTTTCAGCCACAAGATCCATCCTGTCATGGTGGTTAACGGGGTATTGCGCTTCCGGAACCGGGTGCTGTGTCCGGTCTGGGAGCTTCTCTGCACAGGCAGGCGCGTAGTGTAAGTGATTTACACATTCAAGACAGCCGCTGCTGACACTGCCTGCACGGCCAGCGAGGCGTATGCTGTCACCAGCGTCCCGGCGCAGGCCGGGATCCGGCATTTCCAATAGAGTTTGCCAGCGATACCGCTTTGCGTACAATCACGGCTGCCCCGTAAGGAAACTTTTACAATGGATCCGTGGTCTCCGTACCATGTGCCCCGCATAAATGGCCCAACGTATGAATATCATCGATCGGTTTCGCCAGGCCCGGCGCAAGAAGGTAAAACGCGCAGGAAAGCTGCTGTTACGCCGGTTAAGCCGGTTTTTTGCAAACCAGTCACTGATTGGTGACAAGCCTGTATTCGACAAGACGGTATTCCCCTGGACCGCTGATTTTGAAGCGAACTGGCAGGCCATCCGCGCCGAGCTTGACGAGGTGCTGAAAACGCCCGAGGCGCTGCCGGCCTTTCACGAGGTTTCACGTTACCAGAAAAGAATCTCGACCGGCGATAACTGGAAGACGTTTATTCTCTATGGCTTCGGTATCCGTATCGAGGAGAATTGCAGGCGTTGTCCCGAAACCACGCGCTTGCTTGAGCGTCTGCCGAACCTGCAAAACGCCTGGTTTTCGATTCTTTCCCCGCGTTATCACATACCCCCGCACAAGGGGCCGACCAACGGCATTATCCGTATCCACCTGGGCCTGATTATCCCGCGCGACCGTGAAAATTGCCGTATCCGCGTGGATGATACGATACTGCACTGGGACGAGGGGAAATGTATTGTCTTCGATGATTTCTATGAACACGAAGTCTGGAACGATACCGACGATGTGCGCGTGGTGCTGTTTTTCGATGTGGATCGCCCCATGCGACCGGTAGGAAAGTTTGTAAACCGCTTCATGATTGCCTGCATGAAACGTACGGCCTATGTCAAAGACTCCCTTTCGAGCATGAAAAAATGGGAAGCGGACCGGGCGGAGGAACGCAGGACGGGTACAGGGCCATAGCGGCCTGTTCATGATACCGGGACGCTACAGTCTCTGGTTTGGCCCACTGGCTTTTATCGTCATCGGGCTGTTGCCGGCTTCAGAAGGCCTTTCCCCGCAGGCGCAATGGCTGGCCGGCGTAACCGTGTGGATGGCGGCCTGGTGGATCAGCGAAGCCGTTCCCATCCCCGCTACGGCGTTACTGCCGATTGTGCTGTTTCCCCTGCTTGGTATTATGCCCGCCGGCAAGGTGACGCTGTCATATGCGCATCACCTGGTATTCCTGTTTATCGGCGGTTTCATGATCGCCGTAACCCTGGAACGTTGGGCGTTGCACCGGCGTATCGCACTGCACGTGATTCGTCGCAGTGGAGGCGGTGCGCCAGGCCTGGTGCTGGGGTTTATGCTGGCGACCGCACTGCTGTCGATGTGGATCAGCAATACCGCCGCCACCATGATGATGGTCACCATCGGGCTGGCCGTGCTCAGCCAGCTGATTCCTGCCGAGGAATTCGGCGAGCACCCGCTTGGCACGGCGCTCATGCTGGGCATCGCCTATTCGGCCAGCATCGGCGGCATATCCACGCTGATTGGTACGCCACCCAACGCGATACTCGCCGGGGTGCTGGAACAGAATTACGGGATTGAAATCAGTTTCACGAGCTGGATGCTGTTTGCCCTGCCATTGTCCGCCGTGATGTTGTGGTTGACCTGGTGGTACCTCACACACATGGCGTTTCCACTACGCACAATGGCGCTGCCGGATGCCCGGCGCGAACTGTCCCGGCAACTGGAACAACTTGGCAGAATGACGACGCCGGAACGGCGTGTAGCCACGGTGTTTGCCACGGTGGCATTACTGTGGATTCTACGTGGGGTGCTTGACTGGGCACCGCTGGCGTTAGTCAAGGATTCGACCATTGCCATCGGTGGGGCGCTGGTCCTGTTTGCCTTGCCTGCGGGTGGTGGTCATCCTGGTGCATTGCTGGACTGGAAAACCGCGGTACGGATTCCCTGGGACATCATTATCCTGTTCGGTGGCGGTTTTGCACTGGCAGCCGGATTCGGTGAAACCGGGCTGACCGTGTGGCTGGCCAAGCAGTTACATAGCCTGCACGGTGCACCGGTCCCCGCCGTGTTGCTGGCGGTTGGACTGCTGGTGATTTTCCTGACCGAGGTAACCTCGAACACTGCCACGGCATCACTCACCTTGCCAGTGCTGGGCGCTCTCGGGCTGGCCATTGGCATGTCGCCGCTGCTGCTGATGACAAGCGCTGCACTGTGCGCCTCGTTTGCCTTTATGCTGCCGGTCGCCACCCCGCCCAACGCCATTGTTTTCGGCAGTCATTGCATCCGTATTTCACAGATGATGCGTGCCGGGCTCTGGCTCAACCTGGTGGGTGTGCTATTGATCACCCTGCTGGTGTATTTCCGCGGCCAGGCCCTGTAAGTTCAACGGGCATACCCCAGCCCCAGCAGCGCCAGTCCCGCCAGCGCGATCACGGCGTGAATACCAACCACCACCATGGGCTGCGGCCTGTCGGCATCGTGCAGGGCAAGTAACACCAGGCCGCCGCTCAGGGCCAGGGCGAACAGCAGGGCGGCAGAGTTATAGAGCATGTTGGTGGGGCCGCGGAATATCTGTATACCCAGCAGGATAAACGCCAGTATCGCAACGCCGGCATGGCCCAGGCCGGGCTTCAGGTAACTCCGCTGGTGACGCGCGCCCATCACCGCAAGCATCAGCCCCATCGCGGCTGCCAGTGTAAATAACAGAATGGCGGACAAAATCATACCGGTTTCCCCTTTATGGCAGAACACAATGTTGCTATGTTACCAGCAATCAGGCAAAAGACTGGCAGGGGGACGTTGTCATGGCGAACAGGATCAAGGTGCGGGTGGATGGCCCGTTATTATGTACCGGCGATATCGAGGTGCAGGACGGGGATGGCAAGGTACTGGAAAAATCCGACGATGTGGCCCTGTGCCGCTGTGGACAATCACACAACAAACCGTTCTGTGACGGTTCGCACCGTGACGCGGGTTTCCGTGACGACGGCTGTTTCACCGATGACAAGGGCGAGCCGCTGGAGGGTGATGGACCACTGGTGATCACAGTGCGTGACAATGCCATGTTGATCGCGAAGGGGCCGGTGACGATCAGCAGTGCGGATGGCCATTGTACGACCACGCGCAACAAGGTGGCCCTGTGCCGTTGCGGCGAGTCGGCCAACAAGCCATTCTGTGATGCCAGCCATAAACGTTGCGGTTTCAGCGCCTGAGTAATCAGTGCCCGTCGGTCTCCGAGGCACGTTTCCGGTACTTCCAGCGTTTGTACATCCACAGCCAGTCTTCGGGGTGTTCGATTACCTGTTGTTCAATGGTCTGTATATAGCGTTCCATCAGCCCGCCTTCCGGCAAGGACCAGGGCGGTTCACCCAGGCGTTCGAAGCGCACCCGGTAATAGCCACGCCTGACCCGGCTTACATGGGTGAATACCAGTGGCATATCCAGCAGCCTCGCCAGTTTTTCGATACCGGGATAGAACGCCGTGTCCTGGTTGAGAAAAGTCGCCCAGTATTTTTCCTCGTGCGGTTGCGGGCCCTGGTCGGCGAGTACGGCGACAATGCTGCGTGCGTGGGTGAAGCGCACCAGTCGTGGCAGCGCGTGGCGTGCCGAAATCATCTGCCCGCCGAAACGTTCGCGGGTCCGGTTCAGCATGGTTTCGATGCCGGGATGATTGAGTGGTTTGTACAGCGTTGCCAGTGGCGCCGACATGCACAGCGAGCTGGCCATCTCAAGCCACTCCCAGTTGCCCTGGTGGGCGGCGACGGCCAGCACCTTGCCGTGCTTGTCGAGTAGCCGGTCGAGCAGTTCCGGGTTGTCGAACTGCACGCGGCGTCGCAGTTCGGTTTCCGGCATACGCCGGGCGTGAATCGTTTCGAACAGGACATGCAGGGCATTGCGCCAGGATTTCGCGGCGATGCGTTCGCGTTGCTGTGCCGGCATGGCGGGGAAGGCGCGTTGCAGGTTGCCGGTCGTCAGTCGGCGTTCCTGGCGAAAGACGTAATAGAGGAGCAGGAACAGTACGTCAGCTATCCCGTAGAGTAGCGGTAATGGCAGCCAGGCCATGCCCCGAATCAACAGGACAAGTGCGCGTTCACCAGGTTTTGCGGAGTGTTTCCCGGACATGGGGGCTGATTATGACACGCTTTGCCGGGTAATAAGCGCTGAAACCTGAACGTATGTCCATTGGGGTGGCTGGCTGACAGGACTATAATCCGGCCCCATGAAACATTTCTCGACAAGTGTGTTGATGTGCGGCGCGTTACTGATGACCACGACGGCCAGTGCCTATGGTACCCGTAACTGGCTTGGCGCCAACCAGCATTTCAGCAAGGAACTGCAACACCACCGCAACACGCGTGGTTATAACCATATGCTTGGCGCGCGCAGGACGACCATCCGCAGCGAGGAAGACAGGACCGGGTGGATGTACGAGGGTGACCTGCGCAATAACAACGCGACCGGCATCTACCACTGGAAGAAAGAAGAGAAACGCCGCTACTGACTGGCTTTCTGTTCCACGTGGCTGGTCAGGTAACGCCACAGGGCGCCACTGGGACGATCGTCACCGGTACGCGAATAGTACAAGGCCTGGTGGTCGCGCATATTGTGTTGCAGCTGGTACCTGGCTTCCTCTCTCCCGCAAAACAGGATCCTGTCACCGGCACCCAGCGGTTCGTCCATTTCCGGCAGCAGGACAGATCCATTTTCCCGCTTGACCAGTAAGGGGACACAGGGCAGTGCAAGTTCGCGGTCACGCGGGTCGCTGCAAATGTGTGACAACTGCACGGCTTCACCACGAGACAGACAATCGGTGATTGCCGGCGCCTCCTGAGCTGAAATGTTCGTTGCCCAGGTTTCCGGGGCGATATCTTCTACCACGCCGGCAACACGGCTCACCAGCACGTTGGCCCAGGCATCGTCACGGTCACGCGCCAGTTGCAAAAAGTCATCCAGCAACGGGGCCAGGATCAGGTTAAGGATATTCTGCGCGGTGATGGTGCCGGGTTGCATGACAAGGTCCGGTTGCGCGGCCTGGAAGATGGCGTCGTTACTGCGGTGATTCTGCCGGATGACAGTGAACAGGTCGGGGTTGAGGTTGTTTGCGGTAATCAGGATGGACAGGTTGTTGGTATCGTCATCGGTGCCGGCAATAATGCCGTTGACCTGTTCGATACCCGCCTGAACCAGGGTGTCCGCTTCTGTACCTCGGCCCTCGATGGCGCCTTCCGGTGCGGCAGTCATTTCGATATGGGTCTCGATGATGCGGGTGTCGACGCCTTCCACGGTGATATGTTCCCTGACCGCTTTGCCAAAGCGTCCATACCCGCACATGATCCAGTTGCCGTGTGGCGGGTTCTTGAAGTCAGACAGCGGCGCGTTGTGTACGCCGGTCATCCATTCATAGACCAGGTACATACTCGGGGAATGGAGCATCATGGCAAAGCGTGTGGCAAAGGTCTCAAACGGGTCAATCACATGATCCGTTCCAAAAGAGATCATGTTGGCGGCGGTGTCTGCCGAGTCGGACTGGCAGAACACCGGTAAGTCCGGCGCCAGCAGTTTGCTGGTGATGGCAATGGTGAGGTTGCTGGCATCGCTGCCGGTCAGGCCGATCACGCCAATACAGTTTGGCAGTTTCAGGCCGGCGGTCAGCAGGGATTCGGCTTCGCTTGCATCGGCATTCAGGCCGGCGACGGAGTAGGCCAGGTCTTCCACATCCAGGTCGAGGATCTTGTTCTGGTCGATGTCGATGACCACACACTGCATGTTGCGTTCATTCAGTTCCCTGACCAGCCAGCTGCCCGCGTCGCCATAGCCACAGATAATATGGAAAGGTTCCTGCAGCCGACGGACCCGGCGGGTAAAAGAGGAGCGCGCCAGCACCCGGCGAAAACCCTGGTCCTGGATCAGTGCGAGTATCGAGCCAATGGCATACAGCCAGGACACGACGGCGGCATAGATAATCAGGGTGGTCCACAAGCGCTGTGCGTCAGTAAAGGGGTAGGGGATCTCACCGAAGCCAATGGTGGAGCCGAGAAAGCTGACAAAGTAGATGGCATGGAAGAAATCCATGCGCCAGGGGTTCCCATGGTCGTCCATGCCGGGAATCAGCGTCAGTCCGACGATGGAGATAGCGTAGGTCGCGATCAGGACAATCAACGGCAGACGCATGCGCCGTAATAACAGGAAGATGACCTTCTGCATGGCGCACTCAGCGGCGGAAGGTGATCGATTCGATAATCAGCAGTATGACCGATACCGCGTTGGCCAGTAAGGCGCCACCGGACATGGAAACGATGCTGGCAACCGCCATGGGTGTAAGCCCGGTATCACTGATATTGACGGCGTAACCCCAGATCAGGGCAGCGGTGATGAGTTGCAGGTCGGCCACAAGGCTGGTCGCCAGTAACAAGGCGCCGATATGCGCACGGTCACCGAATTTCATAATGGTGGCGATCAGGCTGACGATAAGCGCGGCAAACAGCTCATAGGCGTTATGGTGTATCGGGTCGTCGAGTTCGCCGATAAAGAAGCCGAAATTCACTGTCAGCGCCAGAATTGAAAAAAACGCGAAGATGACTTTTTCAAGATTCATGGCAGGGCTTTGCTCCTGTTATTCTGGTTTACCGCCAAGTGTAGCGGAAAATGCCTAGAGCAACAGCTCTGTACGGGGTTCGGCTTCCGGGTCTTCGGTTGCGGTACGTGGTGCGCAACTGACCAGCTGCCCGGCTGCTGCACCGGCCTGTTGCACAAGGTAGTCCATAACGGCATTCGCGCGTTGTTGTGCCAATGTTTCGAGTCTGTCAGGCAAGGCGGGCCCGGTCTTTTTGTCGCCTGGAGGTGCAGGCAGGTCTTTCCTGACCGCTACGCCGCAGACCCGGATGGTCAGTTTTGGCCAGTTTTTCAGCAGTTCAGCGACCTTGTCGAGATAGGGGTGCTGTTTTTCCGGGATCGACACATCGCCCGGCGCAAAGATAACCGGCTCCAGCCGTATCTGCCCGAGTTTGTCGTGGGCGTATTTCGCCACCGTGAATATAGCGCCATAGGGTTGCAGCGCCACGGTGAGGTAGGTCATGGCGCCCTTGCTGATGGCGCCGGAGAGTGCTTTCACGATCACGTCACTGATATCAAAATCCGGGCTGGAAGCATCGCCACTGACCGGAATATCGAGCGTAATGGTATTGTTTTTGTCGCGCAGGGAAGCGAGCGCCACATTCATCGGCACCGGTATCCTGCTTTGCAGGCTGTTCCCGCTATCCAGGGTTTTCAGCGCAAGTTGATGCAGCTTCAGCGTGGCCTTGCCATCCAGTTTGTCGGCGTGACTGCTCAGTGCAAGATCCATATCCAGGGTGCCGCTGTCCAGTTTCAGTCCCAGGGTTTTCCGGGTATAGGATGTCAATGGTGGTAAGGCGACCGCGCGCAGGGTAGCTTTTATGTCGGCGCCGGGCGGTGACAGGAAAGGCTGTATCCGGCCGTCGGCCCGCAGACTGCTGTAGCGGCCGAGTGAGGCACGCAGGGAGAAGGGGCTTTGTTGTGTCGGCTG